>NZ_AJRE01000123.1:0-3152 GCF_000296955.1 Streptococcus sp. GMD4S | reverse complement strand
TGGGAGTCTTGATTGCCTGTATCATGGCGGTGCTTATGGACAGTCTGACTTGGCTCAATGATCTTATCTACCCTATGATGGTGGTTGTTCAGACCATTCCGACCATTGCTATAGCCCCTATCCTGGTCTTGTGGCTAGGCTATGGAATTTTGCCCAAGATTGTCTTGATTATCCTGACGACAACCTTCCCTATCATCGTCAGTATTTTGGATGGATTTAGGCATTGTGACAAGGATATGCTGACCTTGTTTAGTCTGATGCGAGCCAAGCCCTGGCAAATCCTGTGGCATTTTAAAATCCCGGTCAGCCTGCCTTACTTTTATGCAGGTCTGAGGGTCAGTGTCTCCTACGCCTTTATCACAACCGTGGTGTCCGAGTGGCTAGGAGGTTTTGAAGGTCTTGGTGTTTATATGATTCAGTCTAAAAAACTGTTTCAGTATGATACCATGTTTGCCATTATTATTCTGGTGTCGATTATCAGCCTTTTGGGTATGAAGTTGGTCGATATTAGTGAAAAATATGTGATTAAATGGAAACGTCCCTAAGATAAGGATGTTTTAGAAAAAGAAAAGAGGAAATGAAGATGAAGAAAACATGGAAAGCGTTTTTAACGCTTGTGACAGCTCTTGTAGCTGTCGTGCTGGTGGCTTGTGGTCAAGGGACTGCTTCTAAGGACAATAAAGAAGCAGAACTCAAGAAGATTGACTTTATCCTAGACTGGACGCCAAATACTAACCACACAGGGCTTTATGTTGCTAAGGAAAAAGGTTATTTCAAAGAAGCTGGAGTGGATGTTGACTTGAAATTGCCACCAGAAGAAAGCTCATCTGACTTGGTGATCAATGGCAAGGCACCATTTGCCATCTATTTCCAAGACTACATGGCTAAAAAATTGGAAAAAGGAGCAGGAATCACTGCCGTTGCTGCTATCGTAGAACATAATACATCAGGAATCATCTCTCGTAAATCTGACAATGTTAGCAGTCCAAAGGACTTGGTTGGGAAGAAATACGGTACTTGGAATGATCCAACGGAGCTAGCTATGTTGAAAACATTAGTAGAATCACAAGGTGGAGACTTTGAGAAGGTCGAAAAAGTACCAAACAACGACTCAAACTCGATCACACCGATTGCCAATGGCGTCTTTGACACTGCTTGGATCTACTACGGTTGGGATGGTATCCTTGCCAAATCGCAAGGCGTAGATGCTAACTTCATGTACTTGAAAGACTATGTCAAGGAGTTTGACTACTACTCACCAGTTATCATCGCAAATAACGACTATCTAAAAGACAACAAAGAAGAAGCTCGCAAAGTCATCCAAGCTATCAAAAAAGGCTACCAATATGCTATGGAACACCCAGAAGAAGCTGCAGATATTCTCATCAAGAATGCACCTGAACTCAAGGAAAAACGTGACTTTGTCATCGAATCTCAAAAATACTTGTCAAAAGAATACGCAAGCGACAAGGAAAAATGGGGACAATTTGACGCAGCTCGCTGGAATGCTTTCTACAAATGGGATAAAGAAAATGGTATCCTTAAAGAAGATTTGACAGACAAAGGCTTCACTAACGAATTTGTAAAATAATGACAGAAATTAGACTAGAACACGTAAGCTATGCCTATGGCGATGAAAAGATTTTAGAAGATATCAACCTGCAGGTGACTTCAGGTGAAGTAGTTTCTATCCTGGGACCTAGTGGTGTTGGGAAGACCACCCTATTTAACCTAATCGCTGGGATTTTAGAAGTCCAGTCTGGGCGAATTATCCTTGATAGCGAGGCAAATCCTAAGGGGCGCGTGAGTTATATGTTGCAAAAGGATCTCCTCTTGGAGCACAAGACAGTGCTTGGCAATATCATACTGCCCCTCTTGATTCAAAAGGTGGATAAGGCAGAGGCTATTGCCCGAGCGGATGACATCCTTGCGACCTTCCAGTTGACAGCGGTACGGGACAAGTATCCTCACGAACTCAGCGGAGGGATGCGCCAGCGTGTAGCCTTGCTTCGGACCTATCTTTTTGGGCACAAGCTCTTTCTCTTGGATGAGGCCTTTAGCGCCTTGGATGAGATGACCAAGATGGAACTTCATGCTTGGTATCTGGAAATTCACAAACAGCTACAGCTGACGACCCTCATCATCACGCATAGTATCGAAGAGGCCCTCAATCTCAGCGACCGCATCTATATCTTGAAAAATCGTCCTGGGCAGATTGTTTCAGAAATTAAACTAGATTGGTCTGGAGACGAGGACAAGGAAGTCCAAAAGATTGCCTACAAACGACAAATATTAGCAGAATTGGGATTAAATACGTAGCCTTTTAGGAAATTAGAATATATTAAATACAAGCGAAATCCTTGCTTGTATTTTTTATTTCAAAGCTGATGAACATGCATGATTAGGCTTAATATTTAAAGAAATGGTAAGTTAATATAAAAATAAATAAATTTTAGTTGACATTTTGTAATGGAACTGTATAATATAATTGAACCATTATAGATAATAAGGAGGATAATGTGGTGAAAAAGAGAACTAGCAAACTCTTTCATGGCTTGATGGCCTTGCTGCTGGTTGTGTCGGTCTTTTTGCCTGCACTTAAAGTTAGCAATGTTGTTAAAGCGGAGGAACTACCAGCGAGCAGTTACACAATGAAAACTGTTTCAAAAATCAACAATAACAAACTTGTTGATGGCGCTAAGTACGGGGAAGGTAAATTCTATCTTCAACCAACTTATAGTTTCCCAAATGATGTAACCCTCAAAGATGGGGATTACATGGTGTATCATGTTCCAAACGAATTTAAAATTGAAAAAGATTCTACTACGGAATTGAAAGCACCAGATGGGCAAACAACTATTGCTGAATTGACAACTAGTAAAGCAGATAACACAGCTACTGTCAAAGTGACAAATGCTGCTTACTTTGCTAATTTGTCAGAGAACAAGGAGATTACTGCCCTGTTTACAGTCGTTTGGGCAGATAGTGTTAAACTAAACACTCCTTATCAAATTAATATCCCAGGTGACCAAGTTTACACTTTGACTCGTATCGTCCCAGATGATGACCCAACTGGATTTACTAAATGGGGAGTTCAAGACTCAGACGATCCTAACTATGTAAACTGGCGTATCCGTGTTAACCGCTATGCA
>NZ_AJRE01000122.1:0-3185 GCF_000296955.1 Streptococcus sp. GMD4S | reverse complement strand
AACCACAGACTCAGAAAAATAAACAAGATTGCAGATGAACTATAAAACCACGAATCGTTGATCCGTGGTTCTTTTATTATAAACTGGTTGAGTGTTTGGGTTGTACTTTTTGCTCAGGGTCGATGTAGTTAATGGAATTGTTGACAGCAGTTGGTGCTTCACCAAGACCTGTTGCAATCAAGTCAATCTTACCATCGTAGTAGCAGCAGTCACCGATAGCGTAAATTCCAGCTTGGCTTGACTCCTGCTTGCTATTGACAATAATCTTATGGCGGTTGAGATCTAGACCCCAGTTTTTAAGATTTCCGACAGAGGACTTGAAGCCGTAGTTGACAAAGAGGTGGTCTACCTCAATCGTTTCGGCTTCATCCGATTTGATTTTTGTGATTTCCAGTTTATCAAGTGTTTTTCCATTTCCAAGGAGTTGGCTAGGAACGAATGGTGTCTTGATAGTCACAGATGATTCTTGTAGGGCTTGCACACTGTGTTCCAAGGCACGGAAGTTATCTCGACGGTGAACAAGAGTAGTTGGGGCGATTTTTTCGAAAGCCAATGCCCAGTCAACTGCTGAGTCCCCTCCACCAAGGATGGTCACTTTCTTACCAGCGTATTGCTGGATATTGGCAACGTGGTAGTGGATATTTTCATAGTTTTCGACGCCATCTAATTCGAGCGGACGAGGTTTAAAGGCACCACCACCCATGGCAATGATGACTGTTTTGGTCAGGTGGCTGCCCTTGTTGGTTGTGATGGTAAAACCTTGATCTTGTTTCTCTATTTCAAGAACAGTTTCGTTGAGGTGAACAGGTGTGTCAAAGCCATCTAGCTGCTCAAGTAAACGCTTGGTTAACTCTTCTCCAGTTAAGTTTGAAAAACCTGGCACATCAAGGATTTGCTTTTCAGGGTAGAGGATGGCAGGCTGACCACCGAGCTGGGGAAGAGAGTCGATGATTTGGACTTTGGCTTGGCGTAGGTGAGCGTAAAAGGCAGCAAAGAGGCCGACAGGACCGCCACCTACAATGGTAATATCATAGAGTTGAGACATGATTTCTCCTTCGTTTTTTCTAGTCAGTTTATTTTATCATAATTTTGCTTAATTTAAAATGAAGTAGGATGGGGAAAAAATGAGCAGAAAATGGTATAATAGTACGGAAAGTGTTTTGACAGGGAGGAGGCCAGGGATGAATTTTCAACAATTATCCAATTTGCAATACTGGACGAGTTTGTTTTCAAGTCCTTGGACGATAGTCATCAATCTGATTGATATTTTGATTGTGACTTATATTTTGTATCATTTTACCAAAGCGATTGCAGGGACTAAAATCATGATCTTGGTTCGGGGAGTTTTGGTCTTTATTCTAGGTCAGATTCTGTCCAATATGATTGGCTTAACGACCATTTCATGGTTGATCAATCAGATTATCACCTACGGGGTTATCGCAGCGGTGGTTATCTTTTCGCCAGAGATTCGGACTGGTTTGGAGAGATTAGGTCGAGCTACTGATTTCTTCTACAATGCCCCTATTAGTGCAGAAGAGCAAATGGTTCGTGCCTTTGTCAAATCAGTCGAGTACATGAGTCCGCGTAAGATAGGTGCTCTGGTTGCTGTTCAGCGAGTGAGAACCTTGCAGGAATATATCTCTACTGGAATTCCTCTAGATGCGAAAATCTCATCCGAGTTATTGATTAATATCTTTATCCCTAATACTCCCTTGCATGATGGTGCTGTCATTATCAAGGAAGACCGGATTGCCGTCACTTCAGCCTATCTACCCCTGACCGAAGATACCGGGATTTCCAAGGAGTTTGGAACGCGTCACAGGGCGGCGATTGGTTTGTCGGAAGTGTCAGATGCTCTTACCTTTGTGGTTTCGGAAGAAACGGGTGGAATCTCAATCACCTATAATGGAGTCTTTAAGCATGATTTGACCTTGGAAGAGTTTGAATCGGAGTTAAGAAGAATCTTACTTCCAAAATCAGAGAAAAAGCAAGGTCTGAAAGAGCGCTTGCTAGGAGGATTGAAACATGAGAAAAAATAGTCTATACATCATTTCTTCCTTCTTTTTCGCCTGCATTCTCTTTATCTATGCAACATTGACAAACTATCAGAATAGCAACAGTGCCAGACAGGTGCGGACGGAGACTTATACAAACACAGTTCTTAATGTCCCAATTGATATTCAGTATGACAGTGATCAGTATTTTATCAGTGGTTTTACATCTGAGGTGACGGTCTTTCTAACAGGCTCAAACAGAGTTGCTTTAGCGAGTGAGATGCAGGAAAGTACCCGCAAATTTAAGGTGACGGCTGATCTTTCTGATGCTAGTGTAGGAACCATCGAAGTTCCTCTGACTATTGAAAATTTACCGAGTGGTTTGACGGCTGTTGCGACACCGCAAAAGATAACAGTGAAGGTTGGTAAAAAAGCAAAACGAGACAATGTCATTGTTGTGCCGGAGATTGATCCTAGTCAGATTGATTCTCGCGTGAAAATCGATACCGTTACTGTATCAGATGAAAAAGTAACGGTTATTAGTGATGAGGAAACCCTCTCCAAAGTAGATCGTGTCATTGCCATCTTACCGACGAGTGAACGGATAACTAGAAACTACTCGTCCTCTGTTCCTCTACAAGCAGTCGATAAAAATGGAAATGTCTTACCAAGCGTCATTATGCCATTTGACACTACAATGAAAATTACAACCAAAACAGTATCGTCTAGCTCGAGTTCTTCGTCTATGACCTCATCAACAGGGTCCTCGACTAGCAGCTCGTCTTCAACGAGTTCAGAAACAAAACCAGACTCGTCTAAACAAGAATAAATAAAAAAGTAGAAAAGGATGATTAACAACATGGGTAAATATTTTGGGACCGATGGAGTCCGTGGAGAAGCAAACGTAGAACTGACGCCAGAATTGGCCTTTAAATTAGGACGTTTTGGTGGATATGTTCTTAGTCAACATGAAACGGAAGCCCCTAAAGTCTTTGTAGGACGTGATACACGTATCTCAGGAGAAATGCTAGAATCTGCCTTAGTGGCAGGTCTCCTCTCTGTAGGGATTCACGTCTACAAACTCGGTGTCCTTGCAACACCAGCAGTAGCTTATTTGGTCAAAACTGAGGGAGCCAGTGCAGGTGTCATGATTTCCGCTAGTCACAACCCAGCCCTTGATAATGGAATTAA
>NZ_AJRE01000121.1:0-3214 GCF_000296955.1 Streptococcus sp. GMD4S | reverse complement strand
AAAAAAATTAGACCGATTTATGATATAATAGTAAACGATAAACTTATAAATTGTAGAAAGTTGGTTAGTTATGAAACTTCCAAAAGAAGGCGACTTTATTACAATTCAAAGTTATAAGCATGATGGGAGTCTTCACCGTACTTGGCGGGACACCATGGTACTAAAAACAACAGAGAACGCCATTATCGGCGTCAACGACCACACACTTGTTACCGAAAGTGACGGTCGTCGTTGGGTGACTCGAGAACCGGCTATTGTTTACTTTCACAAAAAATATTGGTTTAATATCATTGCTATGATTCGCGATAATGGGATTTCCTACTATTGCAATATGGCTAGCCCCTACTATCTAGATGAGGAAGCCCTAAAATACATTGATTATGATTTGGATGTCAAGGTCTTCACTGATGGCGAAAAGCGCCTCTTGGACGTTGAAGAGTATGAGCGCCATAAACGCAAAATGAAGTATTCTGATGATTTAGACTATATTTTGAAAGAGCATGTTAAAATCCTTGTTGATTGGATCAACAATGGACGCGGTCCTTTCTCAGAGGCCTATGTCAACATTTGGTACAAACGCTACATAGAACTAAAGAATCGGTAAAGTTGTCAAACCGGGGTGAGAGCCCTGGTTTTTTTATTTGAAAAACCCAGCTTTTCAGCTGGGTTGATTGCTATATATCTAATTTAGTAACAGTGAACTTGATGTGGGAATAGTCTTTTTCAACATCCTTATCCAACAAGAAAGCCGTGGCATCCTTCTTAATCTGAACAAGATCAATATTCTGAGCTTGAGCTGCATAGACGCATCCACAATAACATTGACGATAAATATCATACTCCTCGCACATCTCCACCGAACGCTTGTAGCCTTGATTTTTCTTGAAATCACTTGGGAGATAGTGGGTGGTATAAATCTTTTGCACATCAATTCCGATGCTGTTGATGGTTTGAGAATTCTTATGGGGACTGATGGTCAAGGCTGAACCAAAGTAGTCAAAGCCCAAATCCATAGCCACTTGCGCTGTTTTGTCCAAACGGTAATCAAAACAAACCTTGCAACGGTCGCCACCTTCGGGTTCTTCTTCCAGTCCTCTGACTAACTTCCGGTATTCATTTGGTTCGTAGGGAGCTTCTAGGTACTGAACCGTATTGCCTGTTCGCTCATTGAAATCACTGACAAATTTCTTGGTGACGTAAGCCCGCTTGTGGTATTCTGCCTTGGGATGGATATTGGAATTGGCAAAATAGATAGTCACATCAGCGTATTTGGTCAGGTATTCTAGGGTGTAGGTACTACAAGGAGCACAGCAAACATGCATGAGAATAGTGGGACGTTGCTCATTTTTCTCCCAAACTTGAACCATTTTTTGCATAACACGGTCATAATTAATCTTCTGATTGGGATTCATCTTGCTCAGAATTTCTTCTACATCGATCATGTTCTTCTCCTTCTTCTAGTCTTATTTTATCATATAAGTTAGGAGAGCTCAAATCAATTTTAGAAGAGAAAATCATAAAAGGAGGGAATGTTCTTCCCTCCTTTTGTGTTTTTTATAAGTTACTTTTACATCATCCCGCCCATCATACTTGGATCCATTGCTGGAGCTGGGGCTGCTGGTTCCGGTTTATTGGCTACGACTGCTTCTGTTGTCAAAATCAAGCTGGCTACAGATGCTGCATTTTGAAGGGCTGAACGGCTCACTTTAACTGGGTCGATGATTCCCTCTTCAATCATGTTGACCCACTCACCAGTTGCTGCGTTGAAGCCTGTACCAACTTCAGCATTCTTCAAGCGGTCAATAACAATAGAACCTTCGAATCCTGCATTGTGGGCGATTTGACGAACAGGTTCTTCCAAGGCACGGAGAACAATATTGCGTCCTGTCGCTTCATCTCCTGTCAATTCCAAATCAGCTACGGCTGGAATAACATTTACAAGAGCTGTTCCACCACCTGCAACGATTCCTTCTTCAACGGCTGCACGAGTAGCGTTGAGGGCATCTTCAATGCGGAGTTTCATTTCTTTCAACTCAGTTTCAGTTGCAGCTCCGACCTTGATAACTGCGACACCACCTGACAATTTCGCCAAGCGTTCTTGCAATTTTTCACGATCAAATTCAGAAGTTGTGGTTTCGATTTGAGACTTGATAACCGCAACACGGTGGGAAATGGCTTCAGGATTGCCCGCACCTTCTACGATAACCGTACTGTCTTTGTCCACAGTCACTCTCGCTGCTTGACCAAGCGCCTCAATAGTAGCGTCCTTCAACTCAAGGCCAAGATCTTCTGTGATAACAGTTCCACCTGTCAAGATGGCGATGTCTTCCAACATAGCCTTACGACGGTCCCCAAAGCCAGGGGCCTTAACTGCTACTACGTTGAAGGTTCCACGAATCTTGTTCAATACAAGAGTAGGAAGAGCTTCACCATCCACATCATCTGCAATAATCAAGAGTGGACGATTGCTTTGAAGAATACTTTCTAGAAGCGGCAAGATTTCTTGGATATTGGAAATCTTCTTGTCAGTAATCAAAATGTATGGATTTTCAAGATCAGCCACCATTTTTTCGCTATCCGTCACCATGTACTGTGATAGATAACCGCGGTCAAACTGCATTCCTTCAACGACTTCAAGCTCTGTTTCCATACCACGTGATTCTTCAATAGTGATGACTCCATCTTTGCCAACTTTTTCCATGGCTTCAGAAATGTATTCACCGACTTTCTCAGAACGAGAAGATACGGCAGCAACCTGAGCGATGGCTTCTTTATTAGCAACTGGAATGGCATTGTTTTTCAAGGCTTCTACAGCTGCGGCAACTGCAGCTTCAATCCCCCGACGAATACCGATTGGGTTGGCACCCGCAGTAACGTTTTTGATTCCTTCGCGGACGATAGCTTGAGTCAAGACTGTTGCAGTTGTCGTTCCGTCACCTGCGATATCATTGGTCTTTGAAGCGACTTCTGATACCAACTTGGCACCCATATTTTCAAAATGGTCTTCCAACTCGATTTCTTTGGCAATGGTCACACCGTCATTGGTGATGAGTGGTGAGCCAAATGATTTTTCCAACACAACGTTACGACCTTTTGGTCCCAAGGTTACTTTAACAGTATCTGCAAGGATATCGACACCACGGACCATAGCTGAACGAGCATCAGATGAAAATTTAATTTCTTTTGACATACTTACTTTCTCCTTCTATTCTTC
>NZ_AJRE01000120.1:0-3258 GCF_000296955.1 Streptococcus sp. GMD4S | reverse complement strand
GGCTCTTTTTTGGTGCCCAAAAGTGAGGTTTTTATGAAACAGGAATCAACTGTTGACTTGTTACTAGACGTTGATCAACGTCCTTCTGCTGGTAAAGGTATTCTTCTCAGCTTCCAGCACGTATTTGCCATGTTTGGTGCAACCATTCTCGTTCCCTTAATTTTGGGAATGCCCGTGTCGGTTGCTCTCTTTGCTTCCGGTATTGGAACACTTATCTACATGATTTCTACTGGTTTTAAGGTTCCAGTTTACCTAGGTTCTTCATTCGCCTTTATCACGGCTATGTCTCTAGCCATGAAAGAAATGGGGGGCGATGTATCTGCTGCTCAAACTGGGGTCATCTTGACTGGTTTGGTCTATGTCCTTGTAGCAGCAAGTGTTCGTTTTGCAGGTACGAAATGGATTGATAAACTCTTGCCACCAATCATTATCGGACCTATGATTATCGTTATCGGTCTTGGTCTTGCTGGTTCTGCTGTAACGAATGCTGGACTTGTGGCAGACGGAAACTGGAAAAACGCCCTTGTAGCCGTTGTTACGTTCTTGATTGCAGCCTTTATCAATACAAAAGGAAAAGGGTTCCTCCGTATCATTCCTTTCCTCTTTGCCATCATCGGTGGGTATATCTTCGCTATGATGCTTGGTTTGGTTGACTTTACCCCAGTCCTTCAAGCCAACTGGTTTGAAATTCCTGGTTTCTACTTGCCATTTAGCACTGGTGGTGCCTTTAAAGAGTACAACTTGTACTTCGGTCCTGAAACAATTGCTATCTTGCCAATTGCAATCGTAACAATTTCAGAACACATTGGAGACCACACAGTTTTGAGTCAAATCTGTGGCCGTCAATTCCTAAAAGAACCAGGACTTCACCGTACGCTTCTCGGTGACGGTATCGCGACATCTGTATCCGCCTTCCTCGGTGGACCAGCTAACACGACTTACGGAGAAAATACAGGAGTTATCGGGATGACTCGCATCGCTTCTGTCTCTGTTATCCGTAACGCGGCCTTCATCGCCATTGCTCTTAGCTTCCTTGGTAAATTTACTGCCTTGATTTCAACCATTCCAAATGCTGTGCTTGGTGGCATGTCCATCCTTCTCTACGGGGTTATCGCCAGCAATGGTTTGAAAGTTTTGATTAAGGAACGCGTTGACTTCAGCCAAATGCGTAACCTCATCATCGCAAGTGCCATGTTGGTACTTGGACTTGGTGGGGCTATCCTCAAACTTGGCCCAGTTACACTTTCAGGTACTGCTCTATCAGCCATGACAGGAATCATCTTGAACTTGATTTTGCCACACGAAAATAAAGACTAATCATCTATACACAAAAAATCCACTCGATTGAGTGGATTTTTTAATTACTTACTCTTTATTTCCAACAGTAAATCTTTCAATGAAATAATGGTCACGGCTAGTAAAATCATAGCCATACCTATAAAATCAATCGCATAAAACTGTTCCTTCATAATCAGAAAGGCAAAGAAAACGGCAGAAATTGGCTCTATGGAAGCCAATAAACTAGACTTAACAGGGCCTATCAGACTAGCTCCCTTTAGGAAAGCTGTATATGCAAAGACCGTTCCGATGATGATAATCCCAGCAAATGCAAAGAGAAAATCTAAGCTGGTTGGTATGCTGGCCTGTAAGACTCCTGTGAAGGGAATAGCCACTACACCAGAAATAACCATCCCGACACCAATCACCAAAATACTGCCCCACTTCTTAATCAAAACGATGGGAAGGATAATATAGAGGGCATAGGTCAAGGCTGAAAAGAGGCCCCAGAACAGACCTAGGGGTGTGACAGACAACTGGTCGACTTTCCCATGCGTCGCGATCAGAAAAGTTCCTCCTATAGCCAATCCAATCGAAATAATCTCAGCCAGTGTCGGAGCTACCTTATCCTTCATACAGGTATAAACCAAGATCCCAACGGGGCATACATACTGGAGAACTGTCGCCGTTCCAGCATTGGTTTCCTGAATGGCAGAAAGATAGGCAAACTGGTTTAAGAAAAGTCCAAAAACTGCAAATAGCAACAGAGATAGCAGACTTTTTTTGTCTTTTAAAAAAGAAAGGAATTTATCCTTTGAAGTCGTATAGGATAAGAACACCAGTGCCAAGCCTGCAATGATAAGTCGCAAATTGGTCAAGACTAAAGCAGAAATCCCGTGTGCCATCAGGTATTGGCCACTGGTTCCAGACAAGCCCCAAGCAATCCCTGCCACTACTGTATACAGAGTTCCTTTTACGGTTTTCGACATGCTTCCCCCTACTCCTCTTGACGAATCATTTCCATCACTTGGTTTCGGTCAACTATCCACTGGGTACGCTCATCCTTCTCATACGTTCGATTGGATAAAAAGATAGTAGCTTCTTGTTTCTCTCGATTCCACATGATAAAGGTACCAGTATAGCCCGTATGGTCGAGCCAGGCTCCTTCCAAATTCCAGGCTAGGGACCGCTCCTTATCATCTAAGGGAGAAAAATTTCGGCTCAATTCTGCAGCAAAATCATCTTTCAAGTAATGTTCCAGAAAGATCTGCAGATCCTTAACAGTCGAAAACAAACCAGCACTTCCTGCGTGTTTCCCTAATAGACGGGCTTTGGGATCATGAATATTTCCGGCCTCCACTCCTTTCACTGTTGGGACAGCTTGCTCAACGGGACCGAACTTGGTCTCCTTCATCCCCCATGCTTCCAAAACTTGTTCTTCTATAATCTGATCCAAGTCTTGATTAAAGATTTTTTCCAAAAGAAAGCCCAAAAGTAAAAAGTGAACGTCCGAGTATAGGAAGGCTGGCTGACTTCGTCTATTGAGGTGAAACATGGCTTCTTTTAATTCAGGGGCAGTCAAGAGGTCCCGATTTGGAATAAAGGGGTCTAAATCTGTAGCATGGGTCAAAAGTTGCCGTATAGTGATATCAGGATAATCACACTCCGGTAAAAAATCCGTCACCGGTCGATCAATATCTAATTTGCCCTGCTGCCACAAGAAGGTAAAAACCGTCCCCACTCCCACTACCTTACTCACACTGGCTAGATCATAAACCAAACCACTTTCTGTCTTCAAGTCTCTTTCTGGATCACTCAATCCTAGATAAGACTCTTTCCATTCACCATCCTTATAATACGCAAAAGAGGCCCCGGGATAAATCCCTGCCTCGATTTGATTTTCTATTTTTCTTAGAATTTTTTCCCACTTCATGCTTCTTCAAACCACAATTCAATGTTATTGGTATCTTTACCAAGGAA
>NZ_AJRE01000119.1:0-3310 GCF_000296955.1 Streptococcus sp. GMD4S | reverse complement strand
CATAGAATCGTCCCATTTCATCCAGAACTGGCTCAACGATGCTATCTAAACTATCACGCATAAAGAGCATGTGGTTGGTACGACGAAGGAGGAAGTCAACTGGGCTAAGAGCCAATTCATTGCGCATTGCATAGTGAAGGGACAAGGTGTCTGCCAAGCTGAGTCCTGGCGCCTGTTCCAAGCTGTGAGCAAGGGCGAAGACCTTCGGTGCATTTGAACCGTAAAGATTTGCAAGATAGTGAGCTTCCTTGCTATCCAAACCACGTGAAACTCCAAGTTGAGCAAAGGCCTCAATTTCTGAGTCCACATTTGCTGGGTTCAATTCTCCACCTGAAACAGGATAAGTCTTCGAGTTGATCAGTTTAAAGCTACGGTCAAATTCTGCTTTGAGGATATCAACCACGCGCTCCATAGCCCCTTCAGCCATCTTACGGTAGTCTGTGATTTTACCACCAGCAAGGGTCAACAGGCCATTGTCATCACGGTCCAAGCTCGAACCACGTGAAACGGCAGATGGGTCCAAATGTTTCTCAGATGTGCTGCTTTCAAGCTTGCTGACAGCAGATTCAACATCTTCACGCGATTTTTCTTTAGATAGATAAGCCTCGACAGTCGCAATCAAGCTATTGAAGCTTTCGTCGCTAATGGTCCCGTTATTTCCGCCATTGTAGTCAGAAGCGCTATTGCCTGCAATCAATGGACGAAGACCTGCCCAGCTACTTTCGATATCATCAATGGTGATGTTGGCTTCTGGGAAGCGATTGTTGACAATGCCAAGTAGATAATCCACATCTTCCTGCGTCACTTTTGGATGTTCCAAATCACCTGTGTAGTCTGTATCGGTTGTACCAAAATAGGTCTTGTTTTCACGTGGGAGAACAAAGACCATCCGGCCATCTCCCAAGCCTGTGTCAAAGTAAACTGGCTGTGAAACCTTGATCTTACTTGAATCCACTACCAAGTGAACTCCCTTGGTTGGACGCATTTGTGAGAATTGCGTTCCCTTATTAGATAAATTACGTACCTTGTCACTCCAAGGACCTGTCGTATTGATAACCAGACGAGCCTTGATTTCAAAGACTTGGTCTGTCAACAAATCACGAGCTACAACACCTGTAATCTTGCCACTTTCGTCAAAGAGGAAACCTTCTGCCTTAACATGGTTGGCAATGAGGGCACCGTCTTGGTTGGCACGTTTGATGTTTTCAATCACGAGACGCGCATCGTTATTACGGAAGTCAAGGTAAACCCCACCTCCTACCAAGCCTTCTTTTTTCAAGTTTGGCTGGCGTTCCAAGACTTCTTCTTTGCTCAAGACCTTGTTAGCAGCTGGCGTGTTGCTAACACCTGCCAAAAGGTCGTATAAGTCCATGGCTACTTTGAGACGGAAGAGGCTAAAGGTCGCTCCATCTTCATCGTAAACTGGCAAGAGCATTGGATCTGGTTTTGGAATATGTGGAGCGATTTGTTGAACCACCGCACGTTCAGAAACTGTATCTGATACCACTTCTACGTCGAATTGTTTGAGGTAACGCAGACCTCCGTGGACCAATTTTGTTGATCGGCTGGATGTTCCTTCTGCGAAGTCCTGCATTTCAATCAAACCAGTGTCAAGACCACTAGCTGCTGCCTGCAAAGCTACACCAGCTCCTGTAATCCCTCCACCAATAATCAAGAGATCCAAGGTGCGTTCCTGCATTTTTTTAATTGACAATTCACGTGTTTTCTTTGAAAATTCCATATTTACACACTTTCTAACTGAGTCGTTTCATTATTAAACTGATAATTGCATCAAGAAACAGTATTAGTCGTCGATTTCCGCAAAGACTTGCGTTGCTTTCACAGCCTTCTTCCAGCCCTTATAAAGTTGTTCCTTACGAGATTCGTTCATGGATGGTTCGAAGAGTTCTCCTGTCTCGTTCAAGAGTTTCAACTCATCCAAGTTCTTCCAGTAGCCCACTGACAATCCTGCTAGGAAGGCTGCACCTAGGGCAGTTGTTTCCAAGTTTTTAGCGCGTGCGATATCAATTCCCAAGATGTCAGCTTGGAACTGCATGAGGAAGTTGTTCATGGCTGCACCACCATCTACCTTCAAGACTTGGATCGCTGTCTGCGCATCCACTTGCATGGTGTCAATGATATCACGGACTTGATAAGCGATAGATTGCAAAGTCGCCTTGATAAAGTCTTCTTTAGTTGTTCCACGAGTCAAGCCAAAGACAGATCCTCGAGCGTTTTGGTTCCAGTATGGTGCCCCTAGTCCTGTAAAGGCAGGTACGACATAGACTTCGTCATTATTGTGAGAATTGAGAGCATATTTTTCAGACTCTGGTGAGTTTTCCACCATGCGAAGACCGTCACGAAGCCATTGAATGGCACTTCCTGCGATGAAGATAGAACCTTCCAAAGCATAGTAAACCTTGCCGTTAATACCATAACCAATCGTTGTCAAGAGGTTGTTTTCAGACAACTGCATCTCTTCACCAGTGTTCATGATGATGAAGGAACCAGTTCCGTAGGTATTTTTAACCATGCCAGGCTCAAAAGCTAACTGTCCAAAGAGAGCTGCCTGCTGGTCACCAGCCATACCAGAGATTGGAACTTCTCCACCGTAGAAATGGAATGGAGCTGTCTTGCCGTAGATTTCAGAGTTAGAACGAACTTCTGGAAGCATAGCCTTAGGAATATTAAGGATTTCCAAAATCTCGTCGTCCCATTTAAGATCCTTGATGTTATAGAGCATGGTACGAGCTGCGTTTGAGTAGTCGGTCACGTGAGCTGCGCCGTCAGTCAATTTCCAAACCAACCAAGTATCAATGGTACCAAAGAGCAATTCACCCTTTTCTGCTCGCTCTTGAGCACCTTCTACATGATCCAAAATCCAACGAACCTTAGTCGCTGAGAAGTAAGCATCAATGATCAAACCAGTCTTTTCATGGAATTTTTCCACATAACCTTGGCTTTTCAGTTGCTCAGCCAGAGGGGCAGTTTGGCGTGATTGCCAAACGATAGCATTGTAGATAGGGAGTCCTGTTTTCTTATCCCAGACGACAGTAGTTTCACGTTGGTTGGTAATTCCGATTGCCTCGATTTGACTTGGTTTCACACCACTTTCGATGAAAGCACCCGCAATAACTGACTGAACAGAGTTCCAAATTTCATTGGCATTATGCTCTACCCAACCTGCTTGAGGGAAAATCTGAGTGAACTCTTTTTGACTAGAACTGACCTTTTCTCCTTTTTTGTTAAAAATGATGGCACGAGAACTAGTAGTTCCTTGGTCAATAGCCATGATGTATTTTTCTTGTGA
>NZ_AJRE01000118.1:0-3326 GCF_000296955.1 Streptococcus sp. GMD4S | reverse complement strand
AAACTGGCGATAAATATGAGAAATGTAATGATAACAGGTTGGAGCGATTGGATGTTGCTCCATTTCCTGGTCGCTGATTCCTAATTCCTTGAAAAATTGTTGGCGAATAAACAACTCACCCTCCACTAGACTCTGGGCATTTTGTTTCAAGAGTCTTTTCATTTCCTCGTTTGAAGTCTTATCAGCCAAGAGGTGATAGGCTTCTGAAAAAGACTTCAGGTAATAAGCATCCTGAATTAAATAATAGCGGAAAATAGAAGGTTCTAAATTTCCCTCTTGTAATTGTAAAATAAAGGGATGATGAAAAGAAGCCTGCCAAGCTTCCTTGGATAATTCCATCGCAATATCTGTAAATTCCATAATAACTCCTTTATAGAAATAAACTGGTTTGAAGCAATAAAAAGAACAGCAGGTAGATTAATTTTGTTTTTTTAGAAATATAAAAAGTCCGATAGCGATTCTCCAACTGTGCATGCTCATCATATCCATGTGCAGACAAAGCTCTCAGGTAAAGATGGCGCCACCTAAAAACCGTCATCAGAACCTTACTGTAAATCAGGGGAGACCAAACATGCAGTTCTTGACCACGCAATAAGCAAGCTTCTTTGAGGGACTTGATCTCCTGCTGAATAAGGGGAAAGGAATTAAATACCACAATCAAGGCATAAGCCCAAGACCGTGATAACCCCTTTTGAGCTAAGTACAAAAGAAGCTCTTTTAGGGAAATAGAGGAAACAAAGACAAGACCGATACAAACCGTCACAAAAGCCCTCGTTCCAAGTATCACTGCCTGCGAAGCATCCCCATGTAACTGGACTGCCCAGTAGTTAGCAAAGGATGGCAAAATGGCGAGCACAAGCATCCAAGCCAACATTTTAAATCGACGGTGATAGAGCAAAAAGAGTATGCAAAATGCGACTACAGAAAGATTAAGAGCAATCGAAGGAATGAAGGATGTTTCCAAGGATAAAATTAGAAAGAAGAGGCTGATAACTGGTGTCTTGGTTGCTACTTTGATCATACTACCTCACCTCCCCTAGAGTATCATTGTTCAGAAATGGGAGAGGTTTGCTGATGGTCACGTCTTGGAGATGACTGAGCCCCTCACTAGTCATCTCAATCCAATAATCAACCACAGAGATCAAGGGATCTAAACGATGGCTAATAATCAAAAAACTTCTTCCTTGATTGCTCTCCTCCAACATCCACTGACAAAAGTAGTCGCAGGCTCTATCATCCAAACCTGCAAAAGGTTCATCTAGCAAGATCACAGAAGCCTTGCTGGTCAAGATGGTCAAAAGCTGAAGAATCTTTTGTTGGCCACCACTTAATTGATAGGGACTCTTCTCAAGCGCCTGCTCCAGATTAAAATATCGTAAAGCTTGGACAATCCGCTGATTTCTTTCCGAGTCTGGACTATCTAATTGCAGTTCCTCTCTCAGACTGACTCGGATAAACTGCTTCTCAGCTTCCTGAACAACACCGGTCAGATCACGATACAAACTCTTTTTCTTTTTCAGGACTTTCCCCTTCCAAGTAATTCGCCCCTTATACTTTTGAAATTGAAGAATAGAGCGAAAGAGGGTTGATTTCCCGACACCATTGTCACCCAAGATACAGGAAATTCCTTGGTAGATAGTAAAATCCGCAAGCGAAAAGAGGGGGCGATGATCCAGCTCACAAGTCACACGATCCAAATGGAATAGTTCTGAACTAGAAGCAACTTCCTTTGAAGCAACCTGTGTCATCTCAGAGTAAGGGATTTGAAACACCTCCCTTAACTGGCCGTCTCTTAGCTCCACCATATGGTCGATATAGACTTCATAGTCTGATAAATCATGGTCGCACAGGATGACTGTCTTCCCATCAAGAACCAACTCTTTTAGAATCTCCAATATCTCGATTCTGCTCTTGCGGTCAATGGAAGCAAAGGGCTCATCCAAGAGATAGACCCTAGGATTCATGGCAAAGAGGACAGCTAGCGCAGCCTTTTGCTTTTCCCCACCTGATAGGTGATGAATGGGACGGTGCAAGATTGGCTCGCAACGACATTGCCGAACCACCTCTGCTATTTTAGAATCAATCTCTTGAACAGGATGGCCGATATTCTCCAAGGTAAAAATCAATTCCTCAAACAAGTTCTCCATAGTAAATTGATGATTGGGATTTTGAAAGAGAATGCCAACTGTCTGGACACGTTCGACGATAGAAAGCTGACTGACTTCGCTCCCATCTATCAGGACTTGACCACTATAGGGAAGAGAACTGACTTGGGCAATGACTTGAAAGAGGCTGGATTTTCCTGAACCACTGCTCCCAACTAACAAGGTAAAGGCTTGCGCATGAAAAGTAAAATCAATTGGCTCTGAGAAGATTGGGGACTGAATCTCCCGTAATTTCAAGCCCATCTATGCCTTTCCTCCAGCTGCAAACTGATGATAGAGTTTGACAATGGCACGAACCAAGATGGTACAGAAGAAAAAGACGGAAATAAAACGCACCACCAGCAAGGAAAGGACAAAAGGAAGGGAGAAGGCATAGTAACCTAATTTAATGTATTCATAGACAAAGCTAAAAAGAGTAATCCCAATACTATTAGCAGTTAGAGAGAGCCAACTTTCATAACGATTCTTGGTCACAATAAAACCAAATTCACTTCCCAACCCTTGAACCAAGCCGGACAAAAGAGCACCTAGACCGAATTGGCTACCATAAAGGACTTCAGCAAGCGCAGCGAGCACTTCTCCAATCGTTGCGCTTCCAATTCTTGGAACAAAGATAGCCGCAATGGGCGCAGCCATACACCAGAGACCAAAAAGGATCTCATTGGCAAAGGCCTGCAAACCAAGAGGGGCCAAGATCAGAGTGAGGATATCAAACAGATAGCCTGAACCCACAAAAACGCCACCAAAAAAGATAGACAAGAAAGCAAGTAAGATAACATCTTTTAACTGCCATTTTTTCAACATAAAAAACTCCTTTTTTAAAGAAAAGTGGGGCATTCAAGGTGAGCTACCAAAAGGCTTGCCGTCAAGCCTATCCTCTTTTGATAAACAAAAAAACTCCAATTACAAAAGAGAATTAGAGTTTACCTTACAAGATTAGACAGTTCTTTTCAACATACGAAAAAAACCTTTTCACATTTCCCTTCGCCAGTATTAACTGTATCAGGTTCAATGGGTATCATCTCAGCCTAAGGCACCCCAAATGTCTTTATTATTTTATTACTGGACCAGTATAACAGAATTTGAAAGCCCTAGCAAGATATTTGACTGGAAAATATATTTATATAGTTTGTTTGTTCATTCTTTTAATCTACATAAAAG
>NZ_AJRE01000117.1:0-3345 GCF_000296955.1 Streptococcus sp. GMD4S | reverse complement strand
GTGTTGCCTTGTAAGTTGGTGCTGGGGTAAATTCCCAAGTACCGACGAAGTGGGCATCCGCTCCATTGATGGTTTCTGATGCCTTGTCATAAGACTTAAAGCTCCATGTACCCTCTGCCGTCTTCACTTCTGTTTGGCTTGGTTGTGTTGGCGTTACTTGAGTACCATTAGACAAGTTCTTTTCTGTTGCTGGAAGCAGGTCTTTCACTTCTTGTGGAAGTTCTTTGCCTGGGGTTCCACTCACAAACTCATGATGTTTTTCATAAAGGAGGGCCGTGCTTACCTGATTAGAAGGAGCTGATAAATTATCAACATGCAATGTTACAGTATTGTCAATCTTTCCAGAACCTTTTTCTTCTACTTTTTTGTTTGTAGTAGTATTATAAGTTACAATAATTTCAGCAGAAGAATTTGCTTTTATGTATTCAGGTGTCATTTTAACAGTAACAGTTTGACCATTCTTTTCAATAGTATAATCACGCCCTTCCTGTAAAGTCACTCCACCTGATTCCACTTTAAGTCCTTGATAATTAAGGCGCTCATCAAATTTCTGAACCATTTCGATAGATGAAGGCGTTGCTAAAATGTCCTTACCTGGAACCGGAACTTTAAACGTAGCTTTATAGGTTACATCTTGTCCTTCCTTAGCTGGAATCTCTGTAGGATCCACTGCTAGAACAGGGCTCGGATCAATTTTTTCAATATAAAGACCAAAGACGGCCGAAGCAACCTCTGTTGATGAGTAACCAAAATTCATACTATTACTATTTGATCGAAGGGCAAAACCAGAGATATTGTTCTCAGAATAGCTACCGCTTGTAATCTGAGTTGCTACCCAAGCAGTTCGATCTCCTTGATCTTCCTGTCTTAAGACATTGGCATTATTCATCAAACGAAGATTAACATCATTTTGATAATCCTTAACATAGAAGGTTTCCTTCAAGTTGTTGGCATCCATTGCATCGATGTCTGTTGGCTTCATAACCAACTTCAAATCTGTCTCGGAACCATCTGCATAACGCAACTCTGCTGTTACATCCGCATCAAGCCAAAAAGCCTTATTCATAATGTAGTCATGAGCTGCATCTACATAGGGAACATTCCCAATTTCAAAAGCATTATTTTCCCACAATTCTGAAATAGAGAAAAATTCAACAGTAGATTTTTGAGCACTATTCATCTCAGATTCTGCCTGAGCAGTGTTTAGATAGTGAAGAGTTACCTTATTGAATTTTAAGTAAGCATCTACTTGCTTACCATTAACTGTCCCAATATTTGTGAATTTTAGAGAAAGAGGATTTTCAAAAACTTGATCCTGTTTTTTACTTTTATCTACTTTAAGAGTAAAGTTCTCCATCTCGCCTGGATAGGCACCACCCCAGAGATATTCATAGTGGGGATTCGATAAATGAAACTGATCAACAGCCTGTGATTTAGATAAAACACTAAAATTGTTGATGTTCAAATTAAACTTACGAATATCCAAGGTTGAGATATCCGTTCCGTTTTTTATTTCTTCTAAAGCCGCATAAGATTGAAGCGGAATAAGAAAAATAGAAAAAAGTAAAACGACTAGTCCGAGAAAAGCCTGTTTTTTTCTACTGAAAATAGTAGAAAAAGGCATTCTCATGCGATATTTCCATTTCATAATGTACCTCCAAAACTAAAAATGATTGTTTAATCATTTCAAAAGAAATATTCATCTCATTTTAACACAAAAAAAGGGCAATTAAAAGTAGATTATAGATAAAAATTTATTATTTTGTATTTCCAGATTGTCAATTTTTGGTGAGAATAATTAAAATATAAAAATTTTAGAAAAGGCGTTTACACCATGTGAATAACTGTTTTATAGTTAATCCTATTATCACTCTATGAGTTTCATAACGTACTCAAGCCACACATAAACATTAATATATTTAATTTTTTATAAAGAAAGAACCCAAGAATAAATTCTGGGTTCTTTTTAGTATTTCTCGTACAAAAGATACTTTTGTATATTAGAGAGCCTTAGTCCTTCTTACGAACGACAAAGCCTACTAGACCGGCGATAAATAAACCAATCATTGAAAGAAGACTGGTAGAAGCTGTACCTGTGCTTGGTAGAACTTTCTTATCTTGGCTTGCAGTTTCTTCTTTCTTAGTGCTTTCAGCTTGGTTCCCTGTTATTGCAGTATCATTCTTATCACCGTTGGTTGTTGTAGGAGTTACTTTCTTAGTTCCAACTTCAACAATCTCATCTACTGCTGGAGTGGTGATTGTGCTTGATTTCTCAACTCGACCTGTTTCAACGCCGTCTGTGTAAGTCACTGTATAAACAATGGTGCGAACACCCTTCTTACCAGCTGTCTTCACTTGACGACTTCCTTCTGGAAGATCTGGATTTGTGACTTCCTTAGTTTGGAAGGCAACATCTTCTGTCTTCGTTTCTTCCTTAGTCGTTACAACTGGGGCTACTACTTTCTTAGTTCCAACTTCGACAACTTCGTCTACTGCTGGAGTAGTGATTGTGTTTGATTTCACCTCGCGACCTGTTTCAACGCCGTCTGTGTAAGTGACAGTTTCAACAATCGTACGAACACCCTTCTTACCAGCTGTCTTCACTTGACGAGTCCCTTCTGGAAAATCTGGATTTGTTACTTCCTTAGTTTGGAAAGCAACTTCTTCTGTCTTGGTCTCTTCCTTAGTCGTTACAACTGGGGCTACTACTTTCTTAGTTCCAACTTCGACAACTTCGTCTACTGCTGGAGTAGTGATTGTGTTGGATTTCACCTCACGACCTGTTTCAACGCCGTCTGTGTAAGTGACAGTTTCAACAATGGTACGAACACCTTTTTGCCCAGCTGTTTTCACTCGGCGAACACCTTCAGCTAAGAGTGCATTTTCAACCTCACGAGTCTGGAAGGCAACTTCTTCAGTTTTGGTTACTTCCTTAGTCGTTACAACAGCTTTCCCACCGGTATAGGTAATCTTGTTTTTTGCAGCTTTCTTGGTCTTGCGTGAAACTTCTTTACGAGATTTTTCAACACCATCCACTTTTGTCACTTCATAAGTGACTTCATCAATACCTTCTTCACCTTCTTCAACACGTGTTTGACCTTTATCCAGTGCTGGGTCTACTTTCGTTTCTTCTTTAAAAGCAACTTTCTCCTCTACAGTCACTGTTTCTTTGGTTTCTACACCTGTTTTCTTAGTTCCTACTTCGATGATTTCTTCTACTGGTTCTTTAATTACTGTTTGGCTCTTTCTATCACGTTTTTTCTCAACGCCATTTACCAAAGTAACATCCCAAACAACTTTCTTCTGACCTTTTTCTCCCGCTTGTTTTACCTTTCGAGTACCTTC
>NZ_AJRE01000116.1:0-3427 GCF_000296955.1 Streptococcus sp. GMD4S | reverse complement strand
AGTCTTTAAGTGACAGAGAAAAAGATATGTGTTATTATAGTAGTACAAAAGGATATCGGAGTAGAAATGAAGTATTTAAGTAGCCAAGACATCAAGGATCGTCAACGAAATATCAGCGACATTAAACCCTACAAAACAACCAAGGAAATCGTCGTTTCAAATATCTTTACCTTCTTTAATGCCATGAACCTGGCTCTGGCAGTTCTGGTAGCCACAACCTTGCGATTTGAGAACATGCTCTTTTTAGGTGTGATTGCTATCAATACAGCTATCGGGATTTTCCAAGAAGTGCGTTCAAAAAATGCTTTGGAAAAGCTAAGTTTGCTTGGTAAAAGTAAGTACAAGGTCAATCGAGATGGTCAAACGATCGAGATTGATCCAGAAGACATCGTTCTGGGGGAATATCTGCATCTCAATCTGGGAGATCAGGTACCTGTCGATGCAGAAGTGCTTGAAGGAACGATCGAAGTGGATGAGTCCTTGCTGACTGGTGAGAGTGATTCAGTCTTTAAAACAGCAGGTGACAAGCTGATGAGCGGAAGCAATGTCGTTAGCGGTACTTGTCTGGTTACGGCAACGGCGGTCGGACCCGATAGTTATATCAACAAACTCGCAAAATCCAGCAAGGAATTCAAAAAATACCCTTCTCAACTACGCGATTACATGGATAAGATTTTAAAAATCGTCTCGATCTTGCTGGTGCCAGTTGCCATTCTGCTCTATATCAGAGGTTTTAGTCTAGGACGGTCTTATGTTGAGATTGTTTTAGGAAGTTCAGGTGCCTTGGTCGGCATGATTCCAGAGGGTTTGATTCTATTGGTTAGCGTCTCCCTAGCGGTAGCAGCCATGAAGTTGGTTAAAAAGAAGGTTCTAGTGCAGGAACTATACTGTGTAGAGACCTTGGCGCGAGTAGATGTTCTTTGTTTTGATAAGACAGGAACTATCACGACGGGGAATATGAAGGTCCAAGAAATGAATGCTAATGTGGCAGAGAAACTATCTTCTTATCTGGCTTATTTCGAGGATGAAAATGCAACTTCCCGAGCTCTGAAGACTTACTTAACCTGTGAGAAAAAGTGGGAAGTTCAAGAAGTTGGTGCCTTTTCAAGTAAAAACAAGTATTCCTTTGTCCAAGTAAAAGACAGTGGGACCTATTTCTTCGGAGCCTATGAATTTCTAGGCTTTACCCAGCCGATGGATGCCTACTATGAGCATCTGAAACAGCAAGGTTTTCGAATCTTAACACTCGCTCATAGCAAGGACCAGATTACTAGTCCAGCTAATATGGAACTACTAGGCCACGTCGTTTTGTCAGATGAGATTAAGGACAATACCAAGGAAACCTTTGACTATTTCGAATCTCAAGGTGTTGAAGTGAAGATTATCAGTGGTGATAATCATGTGGCTGTATATGGGGTGGCTCGTAAGGCAGGTTTTAAGGAAGAAGCGCGGGCTATTGATATGACCAAGGTGAGCGATGATGACTTTGAAAGAGTGGTCTTGGAACACGAAATATTTGGACGTGTGACACCTGAACAGAAGCAAAAGATGGTATCTATTTTGCAAAATGCTGGTAAAACAGTTGCCATGAGTGGTGATGGAGTCAATGATGTTCTGGCTCTCAAGAAAGCAGATATTAGTTTTGCCATGAAGGGGGCTACGAGTGCAGCCAAAAGTGTATCCAATATTGTTTTTCTCACAGATGACTTTGCAGTATTTTATGATATCTTGATGGAAGGACGCCGGGTCATTAACAACATCCAAAAGGTAGCCTCTCTTTTTCTAACAAAGACCTTCTTCTCCATCGTTTTTGCCATTTTGAGTGTGGTATTTGGTTTGGAATTTGCCTTTATCCCCATTCAGTTTACAATCATTTCAGCCATTACGATTGGGATTCCATCCTTCTTCCTGACTTTTGAGTCCAATAAAGAAAAGGTTAGCACTCACTTTATGAGAGATATCCTAACCAACGCGGCGATTGGTGGTGGCGTTCTGGTTGCTAGTGTTCTTTTGACCAATTTCTTTATCACTGTCCCAGGTCAGGTCAAATTTATTTGCTTCCTCCTTGCCCTGATCAATGGTCTGTGTCTAGTTGCCAAGGTCAGCTTGCCTTTTAATCGATACAAGATGCTTTTGCTCACGTTTTTGAGCCTTGCAGCCCTTGTTGGTGTACTTGCCAATACTTTTATCCTACAGGGAGCTTTTGTGCCTTTAGAAGCCAAACAGCTACTCTATGTTGCCATACTAGCAGTGGTGATTGGGTGCTTTCATTATCTGACTAGGAGAAAAAGTTGATACATAAAAAGAATCAGGTTTAATCCTGATTCTTTTTTGTTTATATATTCTCACCGAGATTACATGATACCGAAGAAACGAGCTGCGATACCAACTGCAAAGAGGGCAAGGATGATTGTGATTGGAGATACTTTTTTCTTAAGCAACCACATGCAAAGGAAAGTAAGGAGAAGTCCCATCAATCCTGGAATCAATGAGTCCAACTGACCTTGAAGCGTTTGTGGTTGAACTCTATCTAGGCTCATACCACTAAGCGCTTGACCAAGAATGCCCTTCAACTCAGCTCCTGTAACAGGACCTTCTGGGAAGTTGATGTAGGCACCTTCTGACAATTGTTTGCCTGGAAGGTTGATAGTGAAGTTGATGGATACCCAACGTTGTACAAGAACGGCAAGGATGAACATACCAAGGATAGAAGCACCTTTAGTGATGTCTTTCAAGATACCACCAGACATGTCTTTAGTGATCTCAGATCCAGCTTTGTAACCGAACTCTTGTGTGTACCATAGGAAGGCCATACGGATAGCATTCCATCCGAAGAAGAAGAGAAGTGGACCAACAAGGTTACCAGATGCAGCAAGTGATGCACCAAGAGCTCCAAGGATAGGACGAACTGTAAACCAGAATACTGGGTCACCGATACCAGCAAGAGGTCCCATCATACCGATTTTAACCCCTTGGATAGCCGCGTCGTCGATTTCAACACCGTTAGCGCGCTCTTCTTCAAGTGCAAGAGTAACCCCCATGATTGGAGCAGCGACGTATGGGTGAGTGTTGAAGAATTCAAGGTGGCGCTCAAGAGCAGCCGCTTGGTCTTCTTTTTTAGTGTACAATTTTTTGATAGCTGGGATCAATGAGTAAGCCCAACCCAAGTTTTGCATACGTTCGTAGTTCCAAGAACCTTGAAGGAATTGTGAACGCCACCAAACTTTTTGACGATCTGATTTTGATAATTGAATTTTTTCAGCCATGATTGTTCCCCTTTCTAGTAGTCTTCTAGGATATCACCGATTGGGTCGTTAGAAGTTGCAGCTCCGCCGCCACCGTTTCCACCTTGTTTTGTAAGGTTAAGGTAGATGAAGGCAAGGGCAACACCGATGACACCAAGGGCAATCAAAGTCAATTGAGAGAT
>NZ_AJRE01000115.1:0-3623 GCF_000296955.1 Streptococcus sp. GMD4S | reverse complement strand
TCGCGATTTTTTCTTTATTTCATTTCTTTAAAAGCCGCTTCTGCATCAGCGTTGCTAATAGCACCAAATTGGATTTTTCCGATTTTACCTTGACTGTCAATCAAGTATTCTGTTGGAATACTACGAATTTGGTAGGCTTGGAAGGTAGTTGCTTGCGTATCATATAGAACTGGAATATCCTTGTAGCCTTGTTCTTGGTACCATTTTGGAAAGTCTTGAACTGTTTTTTCACCTTGGAGACCAGGTGCAATGACACTCAAGATTTCAAAGTCTCGATCTTGTTTGGCAGCTAGTTCCATCAACTCAGGCATGCTTTTTTTACATGGTCCACACCAAGAAGCCCAGAATTTCAAATAAACCTTTTTCCCTTTATAGTCTGATAACTTCACTTCTTTGCCATCCATAGACTGCAAGGTGAAGTCTGGAGCATCCTTACCGACTGCGATTTGTTGTACAGCAGGTTGTTTTGGACTGCTTGTCTGTTTGGTTTCTTTTTCACCACAAGCAATCAACAAAAATAGAGACATGAGGCTCAATCCAGCAAAAATAACTTTTTTCATATTTTTCTCCTTTTATCCAAGAATTCCTGACAAGGCATTTAACTGCCCTAGCATTAATAATAATCCCATCAAAATAATCAAAGCTCCCCCGATTTTTTTTAGTAGGATCATATGGGGTTTTAATTTACTAAAATAGGGCATGATCCAGCCCGAAGCCAAGGCCAAAACAATGAAAGGAAGGGCCATTCCCAATGTATATACTAATGTTAACACGGCTCCTTGCCAAGCACCATTGCCTCCTGAAGCTGCAAGAGCCAAGACCGAACTTAAAACCGGTCCGATACAAGGGGTCCAACCAAAACTAAAGGTTATCCCAAGTAAAAAGGCTGACAGATAGTGATTAGACTTGGATTGTTTGAAGGTGACTGTCTTTTGAATCTCCAGTTTATTGAAATGCAAGATTTCCATCTGGTGAAGCCCTAAAAGAATAATGACTATTCCCATAGCATAACGAAACCAGTCTGCATAGAGCATGTGCCCTAGGAATCCAGCTCCAAATCCTAAAATAAAGAAAATAAGGGAGATTCCTGCAATAAAGCACAAGGTTCGAATTAAACCAGACCATGCAACGTCTCTTCCAAAAAAGCGAAAGCTTTTCGAATTTCCCTGATCATCCAGTAAAATACCAGCATAGACAGGTAGCAAAGGAAAGATGCAGGGTGAAAAGAAGGACAGGATACCAGCTAAAAAAACGGATACTAGAAATATAATCGACTCCAACGAATTACCTACTTTCTCAAAATTCTAATCCTATTTTACTACAAAAGAATAAATTTGTAAGAAGTCTGCTACGCTTATTTATTTTGATAAAATTTGACACAAAAAAAGGAGCTAAGCTCCTTTTTTTAATACGTTCCTTCTTCACCTTGACTAGTCAAGATAACTGGACCGTCTTTGGTAATCACGAACTGGTGTTCATATTGGCAAGACAGGCCGCCATCTATAGTCTTATGAGCCCAGCCAGTCTTCATATCTGTATCAATTTCCCAGTCACCAGTATTGATCATGGGTTCAATAGTTAGTACCATTCCTTCACGGAGACGGAGTCCACGCCCTGCAATACCGTAGTTAGGAACCATTGGCTCCTCGTGCATAGTTGGACCAACACCATGACCAACCAAATCACGAACGACACCGTAACCGCGACTTTCAGCGTATTCTTGAATGGCTGCACCGATATCACCGATACGATTGCCAACAACTGCTTGCTCAATCCCTTTATACATAGCTTCCTTGGTCACGTCCATCAGGTTTTTCACTTCTTCAGACGGTGTACCAACCGCATAAGCCCAACATGAGTCAGCTAAACCACCAGTATAACTTTGGGTGTATTTTTTCATTTGCTCAACATTGTTGAAGTTGAGTTTAGATACATTGAGGTCGGATTTGGCAATCGGACCACCCAGTACCATGTCAACCTTGAGCAAATCGCCATCTTTCAAGATGTAATGACGTGGAAAAGCATGAGCTACTTCGTCGTTGAGAGAGCAACAAGTGGCATAGGGGTAATCCATGACTGCACCATCTACTCCAATCTGTAAAGGAAGGAAATTCTCCTCTTTACAACGTCGACGAACGTACTCTTCAACTTCCCACATATCTACGCCCGGCTTAATCAAATCACGTAAGCCGATATGGATACTTGCTAGGAAATCACCAGCCTTGTCCATGGCTTCGATTTCACGTGCTGATTTTAAAGTTATCATTTTTTCTCCTAGATTCTAATTAATTTTAACCGTAACATTTGCTTTTGAAACAATCTGATGACCATGATAAATATCATAATCAATAATAGCTGAACGTCTCGTGTGGTGAATAATCCGAGCCTGAATCCGCAGAGTATCATCTATCTGCACAGCCTGCAAGAAATAAATCAACATCTGCTCAATGATGAGATTACGTCCGCTATTGACAACGAGGTCTTGGGTCATATGGTTGAGGATTTCAGCCAAGACTCCATTAGCAAGGACACCATTTTTCTCCAGCATGAAAGGCTCAACAGTAATGACGACTTCATCATGATGATAGGATAGTTTTTGCCCAATTTGCTCGGAGAAAGTTGGCAAAGCTGAAACCTGAGAACGGCTCATCTTTTCCATGACATCTCGTCTCGTTACTACTCCAAGCAAGGTTTGGTTACTTCTGACAACGGGAACCATCTCAAAGTCTTCTGCAATCATTCGTTGACTGACATTGGCAATATTGGTCGCTAAGCCTGTTACAAAGATACTTCGCGTCATCACCTTGTCAATCGTTGTGCTGGGGGATTTATCTCCTGCGTCACGCATAGTAACAACCCCGACAACCACTTGGTGTTGGTTAATGACTGGGAAACGGCTACTTCTGTTCTTACGGACCAAGTCTAGATAGTCTTTGACTGTATCCGTTTCTCTCAAAAAACCATACTCATGACTGGGACGATAGAGCTTTTCGACTGTCAGAATATCGGTTTTGATTTGAACATTTGAGAGGGCTTTGTTAATCATGGTCGCTACTGTAAAAGTGTCATGTTTACTCCTCAGAACTGGAATCCCTTTTTTATTAGCCAACTCAAGAACATCGTCCTGGACATGAAAACCACCTGTCACAAGGACCGCATTTTCATTTTCCAGCGCTAAAAGTTGAATGCGAGTGCGGTCTCCTACGATCAAAAGACCACCATCATGGAGATAGGACAGGATATTTTGCTCTGTCATAGCCCCAATGGAGAATTTGCTAAATTCTCTCTCCAACCCTTCCTGACCAGCTAAAACTTCAGAGGAGGTGACTTCAGCAATTTCAGCATAGGTTAGCCGCTCAATAGCCACTTTTTGGGACTTGACCCGTATAGTTCCACTACGTGGCCGAGTTTCAACGATGCCACGATTTTCAGCTTCTTTAATAGCTCGGTAGGCTGTTCCGTCACTAACACCTAGGTGATTGGAAATACTGCGAACACTAACTCTCTTCCCAATTGGCAACTCTTCCAGATAGGACAAAATTTCCTGGTGTTTACTCATTGAATTCTCCTTTTATGTATCGAAATTCAAGATAGTCCCTCATTTTTCGTGTATAGCGATCGCT
>NZ_AJRE01000114.1:0-3663 GCF_000296955.1 Streptococcus sp. GMD4S | reverse complement strand
TTTTTACCTTTGAATACGCGGTTAGGTGCAACAGGTCCCATAGAACCTGGACGACGGTGGTAACGAGAACCGTGAGCCATTGGTCCACGTGATTGTCCGTGGCGTTTGATAACACCTTGGAAACCTTTACCTTTAGAAGTACCAGTTACGTCAACAACGTCTCCAGCTGCGAATGTTTCAACTGTGATTTCAGCACCAACTTCCAAGCCTTCAACGTTTTTGAATTCACGAATGAAGCGCTTAGGAGCCGTGTTAGCTTTCGCTACATGTCCTTTAGCAGGTTTGTTGCTCAATACTTCGCGTTTGTCATCGAAACCAACTTGGATAGCGTTGTATCCGTCTGTTTCAACAGTTTTAACTTGAAGAACAACGTTTGGAGTTGCTTCAATAACTGTTACAGGGATCAATTCGCCAGCTTCAGTGAAGATTTGAGTCATTCCCACTTTTTTCCCTAAGATTCCTTTTGTCATGAGAAAATAGTTCCTTTTCTATATTTTTTATTCAAAAAGTTTTTAACGAGCGTTTTTTATGCTCAAGGTATCAAGCTTTAGATTAAAGTTTGATTTCTACGTTTACACCACTTGGAAGATCCAATTTCATCAACGCATCAACTGTTTTTTGAGTTGGGTTAACGATATCGATCAAACGTTTGTGTGTACGCATTTCAAATTGTTCGCGAGAGTCTTTGTATTTGTGAGTCGCACGAATGATTGTGTAGAGGCTACGTTCAGTTGGAAGTGGGATTGGACCCGCAACTTGTGCACCTGTACGAGTAGCTGATTCTACGATTTTTGCAGCCGCTGTATCAAGCGTACGGTGTTCGTAAGCTTTCAAACGGATACGGATTTTTTTGTTTGCCATCTTTTTCTCCTTTTCGTCTATTTAAGATAATAGGCTAGCTCCACAAGAAAACCGACGCGCGTTGCGTGGCAATGCAACCGAGCGTGTCGCAACCTCTTGCATCAAAGCTAAGGCTGTAATTTACAGCACCATAATAGAATAACACAAAGCCCCTGCGATTGCAAGGGATTTGTGAGCTTTTTTTCGTTTTTTTAGGTTGAAACTGTTTTCTCTTTTCATTTTTCCAAGATTGAGGATTTATATCTATAAAAAACCGTCTTTTCTTCTATATATAATGTGTGTCATTTTGACCTTGAATATATCTTCTGATTGATCTACTAAAATGTCCGCTTTAGACTCGGTTTCTCTATAGTATCGCAGATACTGCTCCCGTCTCATCTGATGGCTAGCTAATACAAAAGATGCATCGCGATTTCTCATAGTCGTATCTCGAGTTAAGCGCCTCTTTAATTCGGTCTCCTCATCCGTGTAGAAACAGATGGTTTTGTCAAAGAGTTCCTTGGGAAGAAAACCCACGGACATCCCTTCAACAATAAGAATTGGCTTTCCTCCAGACAAGACCTCGCTAGCCTTCCAAGATTCATCAATCGTCAAGATGTCCATGCCTGCCTGCAAGGCGAGAATATCTCTCTGTAAACTTGCTAGTTCATGCGCCACTGGCAGACAAGCCGTCACCTTTTGATCTGGCGCTTGCTTTGGTACTACCAGGTGACGTTCTGAGGTGATATAAGGATCTGTTTCTAGTAAATTTACTGTAGTAGAATCTAGAGCTTGATGTAATTCCTGAGCGAAGGTTGACTTGCCCGAAGCCCCATGACCGTAGATCCCTAGCGTCCTAATTCTTCCCGTTTCGATCTCTGAAACCAGTTGTTCTATCAGGTCTTTTTTCTTCATTCTCTCTTCACCTGTTCATAGCTTTCTTTTCCGTCATTAAGCTTGTCCCAAATCACCACTTGCCCACTTTTGAGGGATTTTTGCACATCGATAATCCGTTGATTGGACGAACCTCTAAACTGGAGCATAAGATTGCGTTTGCTTTTATCATACCGTCCATCGACAAGGATGTCAATCAATGATAAGAGTTCCAGTTTATCTGGAGTCTCCAGCATCATTTCTTCCCAAGTGTAGCCCGTCCAGGACCAGATGTCTTTGTCTGGCAATTCCTTTCGAATGCGCTTAACGAGCGGCAAGAGGATACCTGTATTGAGAAATGGTTCTCCTCCCAGCAAGGTCAATCCTTGAACATAGGGTTGGGCAAGGTCTTCCATGATTTGTTCTTCTAATTTTGCCGTATAGGGAATGCCTGCGTTGAAAGACCAAGTCGCAACATTATAGCACCCCTCGCAGTGAAACATGCAACCTGATACATAGAGAGAGTTGCGCACACCTTCTCCATCGACAAAGTTAAAGGCCTTATAATCAATGATCCGCCCTTTGCTAAGTTCCTCACTTTTCCATTCACCTGGTTTTGGTGTATTCCATGTCATCCTTTTACTCCAAATCTATCCAGTAACGTTCTACGCCATTGCGAACATCCTCAAACACCCCGCCGTTTGCCACAATCACCGCCCTACTAGCAGGATTTTCCGTACTACAGGTCACAAGTGCTTTTTTGATGTTCTTCTCCTTGGCAACTTGCAGGCCTTGTCTGAGGGCTTCTTTGGCATAACCCTTACCTCTTTCAGAGGGGCGGATGGAATAGCCGATATGGCCCCCATTTTCTAGTAAGTAGTCATTTAATCGGAGACGAAGGTTGAGAAAGCCAAGAGCCTGGCCTGCTACGTCAAAACTAACCAGCTGGATAGCAGGAACCCAGTTTTCAGGAATATTGAATCCCGCTTCCGCTTGAAGATTTTCTTCTAGCCACTCTTCATAAACAAAATTGTTGGCGTTCCAAAACCCACCATCATGAGGGGACTGTGCTTGTTCAAACTCTGCCATCATCTCTAAAACTGTTTCTTTATCTGCCAATATCGGTCTGCGTAGTTCCATATTCCCCTCCCACCTAAGAGAAAAGTGAGAGCAGACTCTCACTTTTATTTTTTCTTGTTCTTGTTTAAAAACTGTTCTCTGAGGTTGAGCAAGCGTTCTTTTTTACCTGTTCCACCTTTCGAGTGTTTCTCGTGATAACGGGTCACTTGTGCGCGTCCCTTATCGTCTAATTGGTATTTCCCCATTCCATTTCCTTCTAATTTGTTACTTCATGTCCTGCTGTTTTAATAGTTGAACCGTTCATGTGTTTGACACGCGCAGCGATTTCCTTGTGGCGTCCGTTAACCATCGGACGTGCTTGAGGATTTCCCAGATAACCACACGTACGTTTGACCACATCTACTGTTTTAGGGTCGCTATTGCCACAGTTGGGACAAGCAAATCCTCTCTCAGTTGGTTCAAAATCCCCTTCAAAGTCGCACTTGTAGCAACGATCAATCGGAGTATTGGTCCCTAGATAACCGACACGGTCATAGGCATAGTCCCAAACAGCTTCCAAGGCTTTAGGATTTTGTTGAAGAACTGGATACTCACAATAATGGATGAAACCACCTGACGCACCTGCTTCTGGATAAACTTTCTCAAAGTCTAATTTTTCAAACGGTGTTGGATTTTTCCGGACATCGTAGTGGAACGAGTTGGTGTAGTATTCCTTATCCGTGATGTCAGGAATAGAGCCGAACTTCTCTGTATCCAAACGACAAAAACGGTCCGTCAAACTTTCGGATGGTGTTGAGTAGATAGAGAAATGGTAATCATATTGATCTGACCACTCTTCCACACGTCGTTTCATATCACGAATGATGTCAA
>NZ_AJRE01000113.1:0-3740 GCF_000296955.1 Streptococcus sp. GMD4S | reverse complement strand
AACATCTCTAGAGCAATCATGGTAATCATCGTTGCATCATAGTAGTTGTCCAAAGGTAAATCTTGTGTGAAAATGTATTTATTTTGCTGAAGAAGTTTCAGATAGCCTTCTCCCTTGTCAGACGCATAGGTAATCGGTGCCAAGAAACTACCTGCCTGGTATTGATTGAGGGCAGTTCCATTCAAGTCATAACCAGCATAAATACGTTGCTCTTTCATAAAGAAATCCATCATCTTTTGAACGAGTTTTTGGCTTCTTTCATCCTGACTCTGAGACAAGTGATATGGCAAACGACAAGCGTTATAAGAATAAGCCCCATCGTATTGAGATTCGATAGTGTTGGCATCAACAAGGTGCGCCCCTGACTTCTCAGCCCAGATAAAGTCTGGCAAGAGACCCGTATCAGAATGAGAACTGATTTGCTCCAGTTGCCCAAGCATCTTATCCTTAACGTCTAACCACTGTTTGTTTCCAGTCAGGTCATAGAAAGATTGGAAATAGCGAGGAAGAGTATCAGACGTCCGCATCAAGTAATAATAATCGGAATCCTTGTTGGCCCAGTTCCCTACTGTCAGAACACCTGTCTCTTCATTGTAATTGTATCGAAGAATATCTTCTAAGATTTTTTTAGCTTGCTCTTGGTATTCCTGCGCCTTATCCGGCCACTGCTTGGCAGCTTCAATCAAAGAATAAGCGATGTAGAGATCTCCATCAGTTGCGTTTTGCTTCTCAACCGTTTCACTACTATTTGTGATCACTTGCTTCCAAGACATCAACTGCGTTCCCTCGATACGATGATTTTGGTAATAGCGATAAAGATTCTCAAAATCTGCTTGTGTCGCTTGCCCTTTTTGGGCTGCTAAAACCGTTATGAGCATGCCATAACTTTGGGCTTCAGATAGAACTGTTGTTCCCTCCGAATCACTCGTCGTACGAACATAAGACTGATTGCCTTTTGTAACAAGGAACTGCTGGCTCCATTGGCTGTAAATTCGATTACGCATCTCGATTTTAGTCCTTCCTCTTGCTAAAAACAAGGCTAAACAAAAGATAGAAAGGATGAGCACAAACCAGACATATTTTAATTTATTCGTTTTCATAGAACCTCCTATCCTGCAAATCGCTTGGTTTTAACCCACTTGGTTTCTTTTCGTCGGAGTACTTTATCCAGCACGATTGAAGAAATGGAATCAACGGATACAACGATAAACATCTGTGCATAAGAGAAATAGGCTGCCAGGGCTAACCAGATTTGTTTAGTTGTTGCTTGTCCAAATTGACTTGCCAATGCTGTCATAATTTGCATCAAATAGAGACCAATCATGAGAATCCAGTTAAAGAGCATGAGCTGAGCGATGTAGATATTGTCCGCATCAAAAGCAAATGGAACCCTGACATCTGGGAAGAAAAGATTAAGACAGATCGCTAGCACATTCGCTAGGAAAATCAAATCCGAAAGAACAATAGCAAAGTTAAACCAAAAGAAAACACAAGAATAGTTAAAGACTTCTAGTTTAACGCGCCAGTTTGCTCTGCCAAATAAATGCTTAAAGTTCGAGAGAACAACTTCATAATTTCCTTTCGCCCAACGTTTCCGCTGCATATAGTAACTCTTTAAGGTCTCAGGTTCTTGTTGGAAAGCCTCTGAATTATAGGCAAGGGCAATCAATTTACCACTCTGCATGATTTTGAAGGAAATATCGGTATCCTCAGTTAAGGCACCATTTTTCCAACCACCGATACTCTTTACAAAGTCGGTTTGAATGATAAAGTTGGTTCCTGGGATACGCCCAATTTTAAAGAGATGCCACATCCCAACGTGGTGCACGCGCTGAGTAACAACGATCTCTTGGTTGATACAACGAGTCAAGAAATTTTGGTTGGCGTTTCGAGTCTTGTTGCGGCCAAAAGATGCCACATGACGTTCTGGATCCTTCATAACTTCTTTGACAAGGAAATAAAGAGCATTTTTTTCAGGCATGGCATCTGCATCATAAACACAGATGTATTCGCCTGTTGCCATCTCCAAAGCATCGTTTAGAACGCCCGCTTTTCCTCCCGTACCAGTACGGTCGATAATGGTTAGATTTCTTCCTGCATATTCAGGCATGGCTTGTACAGACAAACATTCTGCATAGGTGTTATCCGAACAGTTATCCGCAAACAAGAGCAACTCCACACGGTCGTGAGGATAGTTCATATCCAAGATAGCTTTTGCCGTTTGGGCAATAACCACATCCTCATTATGGGCAGGAACAACAATCGTTACCTTAGGATAATAAGGTAGAGGCGAAGTGTCTACACGAAAATCACTGTGTTTAAACCAAAAGTGTACTGCCGAAAAGAGAATTACCAAGCCCCATGCTAGAGAAATCCAAATTGTAAGCAAGGTAAAAATCATTAACATTTGACTAATCATGATTCACCGCCTTAAAATTTTTGTTTACTCGATGGTAAAGAATATTGTATGCAATAAATAGTATGATAAAACAAATGCCAAAGGCGAGACTGAGTCCCAAAGCAATACCAAAAAATAGTTCGGTTAAAGTCATGTTCCCCTCCTAATATTCCACAATTACATCTGTCTCTAGTTGACGTTTGAGATGACTGGCGACATCCGCGTAGTCTTGGTATTTATCTTTATTATCAGAGTTAATCACCAAATAGCCTGTTTGGAACTGAATTCCTTGATTGCCATCTTCTCCATGAAAAACTAAACTGCTCAGTTTCTCCTGCAAACCATTCAAATAAAGTTCCTTCAAAGAATGTTGGCTTTTACTGGATAGAACGAGAAAATTACCATCCGAAACGTAATAGAGTTTATCATTGTAGCTCAATTCCTGAGCAATTACCTCTTGAATGCTACTGAGCATCTGGTTATGTTCTTTCGGTTTAATCTGGAAGAACAAATCTTCATGTGCCCAATGAATCAATAGAGATTGAACCGTAACATCACTTTGTTCAGTGACCATCGCTTGGTAATCTGCTCGCGCTTCGTCTTCCTGTTCTTGTACCTTTGAGGCCACCTTGAAGAAATAATAACGAACCTTAAGTAGAATCCCAATCAAAAGAGGAAAACTGATTAATAAAAAGACCAGTTGAATGATCGGGATATAAACCACACCCGCAACCAAAACGATAAGTCCAAAACCAAATGCTAAGATAAGGGTCCAAGTAAGCAAAAGGTCAGATAATACCAACACTGCAAACAAGGCTAAAGCTAAAAAAAAGATTTGTTCTAAAATGATTGCTCGAGCATACAAAAAACAAAGCACCAAAAGAATGACCTCACAAGCAAGCAAAGCCATAAGCCAGTTTTTAAATTGACTCCAATTTTTCATTTTATCTTATTTCCCCCCTTTGAATTCCGATACAGAAGTCGCTGCCCCAAAGTACTGTTGAATGGATTGTACGATTCGTTCAGAGGCTCTTCCATCTCCATAAGGATTTGGTGCCTGAGACATTTGTCTATAAAGAGTTTCATCTGTTAAGAGTGCTGCCATCGCTTCTTTCACACGTACTGGATCCGTACCAACTAGCTTCAACGTACCTGCTCTTACTCCTTCTGGACGTTCCGTTGTGTCACGAAGGACAAGGACAGGTTTGCCGAGAGAAGGCGCCTCTTCCTGAACACCTCCAGAGTCAGTCATGATAAAATAGCTTCTTGAAGCCAAATTATGAAAATCAAGTACATCTAAAGGCTCAATCAAGTGAATACGATCGTGACCAGCTAAGATATC
>NZ_AJRE01000112.1:0-3777 GCF_000296955.1 Streptococcus sp. GMD4S | reverse complement strand
AAAGATGTATCAAACCTTGTATGGTTAGATTTTTAGAGAAAGTAACTTCTTACTCAACGCAATGCTGTATGAACAAGACTTCTATGATTACTTAGATAGAGGAGGTGAGAAAAATGTCGGGACTTAAAAAAATACTGATCGTTATTGGTTCTGTAATTGCCTTAGCTACTGGTTTGAATCTTTACTTTCAGTATCAAAACCATCAAGAACATATGCAATTAAAAACCTCCTTTGAAGAGAGGGACAATATAGCCGTCTTACAACGTTTGATGGCATCAGGGAAATATGCGCCTGACATCCGTAAAGCGGGCTATGTCATTCCTCCCGATGGAGCTATTCGCTTGGATGGAGGAATTGCTTCCATCGAGATAAAAGGAGACATCGATTTGAAAATATCGTATCGTGGACGGGGGGTTACTGCTTATTTTGAAATAGAGATAGATGGTAAAATAACTAGTGTACTATATGAATTGGATAAGAACTTGGATATAGTTTCTAGCGCCTATTTTCAAACAAATGAAAAAAATAAAAATGAGAGAGTGACTATCCCCAAAGCTGAAGAAAAGCGCCTATTAAAGATTATTCAAAAAGAGCTTGAGGATTTCATGGAAACGATGTATCAGACTTTGTATGGATAGTTTACCAGAGAAAGAAGCTTCTTGCTCAACACAATGCTGTATGAACAACGGGGTGTGTTGAGGGATTTTACTAGAAAAGATACCGTAGATAAGCTACAAAAAAATTACCCAAGTACTTATAATTTCATTCGAAATATTGAAACAGGGAATCAAGAGTTGACAGAGATGAGGTGATTAGATGAAGAAGAGGAAATTTGTAATTTTTTCGTTGCTAATAGTTCTATTATTATCTTTCTCTGGTTTTCAGTACTATAAATATCAGAGAGTTCATAATATTTTTGATGAAATATACTACGAAGAAAGTGATTATCACAATCATACATTTCTCTGGAAAGGACGAGCTTTTTATAAGTTAAAAAGTTTAAAATTTGTGGACAACGATTCTCAAGAAATTTCTATTCATTCTATTGATTATAAAAGTGTAGACTTACCAAATACTATTCAATCTCTAGGTTATTATTTTTATTTTGGATTTCAGGAGATGACGAAAGTTGGGATAGAGATGCGTTTGAGACTGCCAGATACAGAGACAACCATAAATGTAGATTACCTGTACGATGTAAACAATCAGCAATTAGAACGATTTATGTGGTATCACGATGAGAAAAGCGTGAGATATTATCATCAGTCTCAAGTAGAAGCCTTTCTAACGGAGCATGGAAAGACTGCCGATGAGATTCGCAGGGAAGCAGATGAAATACTCCGTCACAAAGTCTTGGCAGACTGGACTTCCATATATGCCAGTCGTTTTAGCCTAGATAATTGGGGAGAAGTGACAGTTAAGGATATATGGAGAACCGAATAACAAACGGAACGACGAGGTAATAGTTTTATAAAGGCAGGTTGCCATGACAGAGTTCTCAAGAATATTTTGTAAAAAAAGTTACTTTGGAGCAGTAAATGAGAAATAAAAGTAAGTCTATCCTTTTTTTCCTATTTTTCCTTTTTTATATGGTATTGTTCATCATTAAGCCAATCTATCAATATTATTCATTTTCTAAGATGGATGTGAATAGTAGTATGGTTCAATTGATTCAAGATAAAAATGATCAGGATTGGCATGCTCTTGATAAGCATATTCATCTAGTGCCCTCAAAAGAAAATGGAAAGAACATCGGCCTTATCTATGTGGTGGATGACTATAATCAAATTGAAAGTAAGATTTCTTATGAGAATCAAGCGGTATCCATCAGTTACAATAATCGATTACAAGGAGACAAGAGTGTTGAAATTAGTTGGTTAAATGGGGAAAAGCGGTTGTATCATGCTGGGAGATATTTGAAATTAGCAAGTGAAAATCAAGCTGTGATTGAAAGTAACACAGGTTCTTCAGTGACCGTTTGGGAACAACGCTCGGACAATGCGATGAATCAGTTATATACAGTTGTGAATCAGATGAGAAAGATAGTTTTAAATCATTTGCTTCAGAAAATTTTCTACTATTCGATAGCTTTGGTCTGCTTTCTTTTGGGTTGGAAAATATACTCTCTTTTAAGGAGGGATTGAGGGCCACAGTTCTTCTGGATTTTAATAGTGATGAGAGAGGAAAACTAAAATGCTAACACCCGTGTTATTTATTGTGTCTTTATTTCTACTTTTACGGCACTTTAAAAGCAGTCTCTCAAGAATGATCATCGGATTGTTGTATGGTTCGTTTGCGGCAGTTTTTATTTGTGTGGTTTTAAATGCTGGTAAGTACACTCTGCAACCAGGTCAAAGTGTTGAATTGAAAGTTTTTTCTAAAACAGAGCAGCTGGAGTATAATTCGGAACTACATTTTAAAAAATTAGATGATGCGAAGTTAAAATTGTCCGGTCGAAAAGGTTGGGGAATGAAAGACAGTAATATAGTCTATAATGTTGAAAAGCAAACAATAACGGAGCTAATTTTTTTAAAAGACAAAACCGAGCGCAAAGACTTACCAAATGATAAGAGTAAAAGTATCTATTTAGAAAGTGATGGTATAGTGGTTCAAGGGGAGATAAAGGAAGTATTTGGTGTGACGAAAGAAACTCCCTATACTATCACCATCACCAATGTAGACAACAAGCCAGCTTACTTTGAAGCTCAAGTGGTGGATCGGTAGATTTAGGAACCGTAAACTAGGCCTCAGTTGTTGTAATTGTTTGGTAAAGGAGACTTATTTGCTTTGAAAGTAACAATCAGCTTGTTTCTTTCGAATATGCAAGAGAGGCTCTAGTGGCGAATACTAGTCAAAATGTCAAAAAAGATTTAGATAAACCTAATCCCGCAGTTGGAGAGTAAAATGTTAAAAAGAATAAGAAACTATTATAAAAACAAACCAACTCAAGCTGTCCTAATGCTCATAGTTCTTATTTGGTCAGTATATGAGATTGGTGCGACCAGCTTGGCAAGTAACTCGGCATTAACTAAGGAATTCATGCATAGTCGGTATGTTATAGTTTGGCCAATGGTAGATAAGAAAATGAAATTATACCATTATGCGGAAGAATGGACTAATGACGTTTTAGTTGGAATGATGCATTTAGACTATGGAAATATAAGAATAACTAGTTTTCCTAAAAAATGGGAGAGTGAAGCTGAAGTTTACTATACGCTGTCTCAGGATGAGTATGCTGATAGAGTATATTTTTTCTTAGACGAGCCAATTTCCAAAGCCTATATCAGCAGATTAGAACAAAATTATTATTTGATTTCAAAGAATGCAGTTGCTATTAAAGAGGAAACAGGTAAAACGGTTGAACAGTTAGTTCAAGAAGTGGGGAATGCAAGGAAAACCTTCTTATCAGCTCTTGGAAAGATGAAAATCCTTCGTTTGGTTTATTTGATTCTTCGTATGATAGTATTGTTGCAGTGTATCAGGTGGTCGGGTCAGCGTAGAAAAAGGAAAGAGAACGAAATTTTGCAGAATAGATAGAGCTCCCAAAAGGTATGATGATAAAGAGCTTCCAAACAATCAAAAAGATATTCATTTGGTAAAGAATGGGATTGTTGTCAGCTACCAAGGGGAGAAAGTTTTTTATGTAACTAATAACAAGTCCTACACGATCACCATCACCGATCACCATCACCAATGTAGACGACAAGCCAGCTTACTTTGAAGCTCAAGTGGTGGATCGGTAAAATTTCAGCTCTCAAATGAGGGCTTTTTTAGATT
>NZ_AJRE01000111.1:0-3795 GCF_000296955.1 Streptococcus sp. GMD4S | reverse complement strand
AGCATAAAAAAAGAAAGGAGGAAAATCACTGGCTTTAAAGTAGTGTTTTTCTCCTTTTATGATCTTATTGCAATACAAGTGATGCTGCTCCGATAACTCCAGCGTCATTTCCTAGAGTTGCAAGAGCTAGTTTAGTTGTTGTGCGTACTTGTGGGAAGGTATTTTCATCGTAGACTTTTTGAACACCTTGGAGAAGGAATTCTCCAGCTGCTGACACCCCACCACCGATAACGATTGTTGATGGGTTTAGGATTGAGCCGATATTAGCACAAGCGATTCCCAAGTAACGTGAGAAGTTTCGGTAAACGATCAAGGCAAGGTCATCCCCTTCTTTTGCAAGGTCAAAGACAGTTTTAGCAGTTACTTCTTCACCGTCATCAATCAAGCGTTTCAAGGCTGCATCGCCTTCGTATTCATCTGCATAACGACGAGTCAAGTTGACAATCCCTGTTGCGGAAGCAACTGTCTCAAGACAGCCTTTTTTACCACAGGTACATGCGATTGGTTGGTCAAAGTCAACAGTGATATGACCAAGCTCACCAGCAGCACCAGCAACACCGTGGAGCAATTTGCCTTCAGCCACGATACCGCCACCAACACCTGTACCAAGTGTCATAAAGACAACGTCTGGTTGGTTTTCACCAGCACCCATCCAACGCTCACCAAGAGCAGCTACGTTGGCATCATTATCGATAAAGAATGGAATCCCCAAGGCTTTTTCAATCTTTTCTTTAATCGGTTGAAGGGTTTTCCAGTTTAGGTTGTAGGCACCGATAACAGTTCCTTTTTCACGGTCAACCACACCAGGTGATCCCATCCCAATCCCTCGGAAGTCTGTGGCTGACAATCCAAGCAAGTCCAAACGATGCTGAATAGACTCAATCATATCATCTACAATATGGCTTCCTTCATCCAAAATGTTGGTCTTGATAGACCATTTTTCTTGGATTTCTCCCTCTTGAGTTAAAATTGCGAACTTGACAGATGTACCACCAAGGTCAATCCCAATAATCTTTTGACTCATCGTCTTCTCCTTTTTAATTGAAAATGCTTACAGATATAGTATAACAAAATCGTCCATTTTGTGCAAAGGTTTGCATTAACTTCCTAGAAATTATTCTGATTTATGGTTTCCAAAGACCAGAACCATCTACGTAGTATCTGCCACCATCAACTCGCTCATTCTTTGCCATTTTACCATCTGATTTCAAATAGTAATTTCCTTGCCAAGTATTACGAGCGTATGAACCATCTGATTTCAAGTAGTACCAAGATTGATAAGAAGAGTCATATATCCACTCACCTTGTGCCATTTTACCGTTCGCTTTGAGATAAAAAGCGCCTTGCCAAGCATTTTGGGCATAGGATCCATCTGATTTCAAATAATACCAAGCTTGGTATGATGAATCATAAATCCATTCACTTTGAGCCATCTTTCCGTTTGCTTTAAGGTAGTAACTTCCTATCCATGTGTTTCGTGCATACGAACCATCCGATTTGAGATAATACCATCCCTTGTAATATGAGTCATATATCCACTCACTCTGAGCCATTGTTCCATCTGATTTGAGATAGTAATCTCCTTTCCAAGAATTGGTTACTAGATTACCATTGTCAGAATAATAATACCAATATCTATCCTGCTTAACCCATCCACTAGAAGAAACTCTATTCTGTGGACTAGACTGGCGTGGTTTAAAGACTCCCCGAGGTGCATTTGCACGTTCACAAGCTATCCCATCACCATCTTTGTCTAGTCTTGAAGAATATCCAGGCTCTCCTCTATGGATATCAGAATAACCATTTTCCCATGCTTCTTTACAACTAGAAAAATGAATATTTTCTTCTGCACTAACCGGTTGAGCAAACAAACCTAAAATTGGAAAAACAGTAAGAATCACTTTCAGCAAAATTGTTTTTTTCATCATTTCCTCCTATAAAATGACATCGTTTTCTTTTTATTTTATCAAACTTAATTCAACAATTCAATATATACATTATATTTTTTGATTTATAAAGTTTATTTAGAATTCACTTCCAACTCATACAAGCCTCTGACTGCATTAGAGCCATAGATAGTTTCCGCTTGGTCCAAGTCTGGCACAGTCAGAACTTTTTCCTCTGCCTGTCCTGTTTCCAGCAAATGCTGGCGGTAGATTCCTGGCAAAATCCCTAGATTGATAGGAGGTGTGTAGAGCTTACCATTAATTTTTAAGACCAGATTTCCAATAGAGGTTTCAAGCAATTCTCCTGCTACATTATGGTAAATGATTTCCTGTTCCCCTAGACTTAAGTGTGGTCTATGGGTTGTTTTAAAGTAGGTAAATGATTGATTCAAATCTGCCTCTTGCAGACAAAGTTTGGCTTTGCAGAAACTTGGACTGAAGGGTGTTAAGATTTGGCGACTGAGTTCTATCTCTCCCGATTTGCTGAGACTAATTCGTAAGCGGTAGTCTTGATTAACATCACAAACTTGACACTCTTTCTCTATCTTTTGTCTCAGGTTTTCTGGATCAAAAGGATAGGCAAAATATCGACTAGCCTTTGTCAGTCTTTCCAGATGTTGATCTTCAAACAGCAGTTGTTTTTGGCTGATTTTCCCAGTCGTAATCAGTTGGAAACGTGCTTGTTTACGATAGAGAACAGCCGCCTTTTGATGAACCTCACGGTATTCAGATTCCCAAGTGCTATCCCAAGTAATCCCTCCGCCAACTCCATAGATGGCTTTTTCTTGGTACAGTTGAATAGTCCGAATGGCGACATTGAAAATCCGTCGTCCATTTGGAAGCAAGAGACCAATCGTTCCGCAGTAGACTCCTCTGGGTTGGGGCTCCAAGTTCTTGATGATTTCCATGGTCGCAATTTTGGGAGCTCCTGTGATAGATCCACATGGAAAGAGCGAACGGAAGATTTCAACTAGGTCCACATCCGGTCGTAACTGACTCTTAATGGTCGAAGTCATTTGCCAAACGGTTGAATACTGCTCCACTTGGCAAAGACACTCCACGTGCTCACTACCCACTTCGGAAATACGGTTCATATCGTTGCGCAAGAGATCTACAATCATCATATTCTCAGAGCGATTTTTAGGATCCTGTTCTAGCCAACTAGCCTGTTCTAAATCTTCTTGGTTAGTCACTCCCCGCTGGGTTGTTCCTTTCATTGGGCGAGTCGTTAATTCCCGGTCATTTTGCTCAAAAAAGAGCTCTGGGCTCATGGAAATCACCGCCATCTCGTCATGTTCAACATAGGCATTGTAGCCCGCCTCCTGCTCTACCACCATGCGATTGTAGATGGCAAAAGGATTGGCACTTAAGTCTTGCTTGAGTTGGACGGTGTAATTTACCTGATAGGTGTCCCCCTGACGCAAATGATGGTGAATCTGGGAAATAGCTTTTTCATAGTTCTCTGCAGATGTTTGTTCCCGCCACTTTGAAGGCAAATCTACTTCCTCATAAGTCAGTGGAATAGGGGATGTTTCCACCCTATCATGAACGGTAAAGTAAAGCAAATACTCGCCCAGTAAAGGAGCTTTATGAACTGCTAGTTTCTCCTCAAAAGCAGGTGCAGCCTCGTAACTGACGTAGCCCACCACATAATAGCCTTGTTCTTGGTAGCTTTCCACCTGTGCTAGCAAGTCCGCCACTTCTGATAAATCTCTCGTTTTTAACTCTTTGATCGGCTGGGTAAAGGTGTATCTCTCCCCTAAAGCCCTAAAATCAATCACTGTTTTTCTATGCATATCTTAAGTATAGCACAAAAAAGCCGACCTAGAACAGCTAAATCCAGCTTTGT
>NZ_AJRE01000110.1:0-3802 GCF_000296955.1 Streptococcus sp. GMD4S | reverse complement strand
ACGACACGACGAAGCATTAAAAGTTTCCGGAAAAGCTTTAAAGGCTGCAATTTTTCAACTTTTATCAGAATTTTTAAAAGAAATTATCAAGAAATTTATAGTTTGGTTGAGTGAAAAGCATAAGAATTTCAATTCATTCCTTGAGAAATTAAAAGAAGCTGTTTCTTCTTTTGTTTCAAATTTATCAAAGCATATTTTAAATGTTGGTCAATCTATCTTAACAATGCTTGTAACATCTATTTTTGGAACAGTTGGTGAAATTTTTTTAAAAATTTGGACATTTATAAAACAAGGTTGGTCATCTCTAAAAGATGCTATTGATTATTTGAATAATCCTGAAAATAGTTCCAAAGATATTAATATTATTATTCTTGAACTTGGGAAAGTAATTACTGCAGGTATAGTTGTCACAGGAGGACTGGCTTTGGGAGAAATAATTGGTAAATCTCTCATTGCCATTGCGCCTCCACTTGCGGTAGAAATACCTATTCTAGGCTCATTGGCTAGTATTATCGGAACATTTATGGGGGCTACTGTCGCTGGTATAACAGGTGCTTTTGTATTAAAAATGATTGATCAGCAAATTGTCAATAAACAAATTTCCGAACTAAAATCTAAGAAAATTGATCAAAATAATGAAATGTTAGTAATTCAAGATCAATTATTAGATGTAAAGAGCATAAAGCTTCAAGTAGAAAAAGATTCTGTTATCAATACTATTAAGGAAAGACATGATATGGCTGCTTCAATAATGAAAGAAAAGCTATCAGATATTTTTGCAGAATCTACAAGAGACGATAAAAGTGACTTTGATGAGATTGATAATTTATTACAAGAATTATTAGATTAGGGAGATAAATATGGAACAAGAAGTATTTGAGCAAGAACAAGAAACAATTGAAATAAACATTAGCAAACATGATTTCGATGAAGCGAAAGAGCATTTGAAAGAGTTTGCTGAACAGAGTCGAGATGATTTGTATTTTGATACAGTTAGGACTCATGAAGAATTCTTTGGTTTTGGTCTTGATTTTGTTGAGCATGGAGTTACTGGTAAAGAGTTTAATACTTTAGTTGAACAAACTCAAAATTACATTTCAAAATTTTATGATAATCAACAAAAACTTATTGAAGAATTTGGTCAAGTTTATAAAGCTTTAGAAGCTCTTGATAAAGGTCATATTCAAGCAATTATTTGTAATGTAGCTGCAATAGAGCTTAACAATAAGAAAATTTTAAAAGAGCAAGCACGTATTGATAAAACGATTGAGAAACAGACTTCTACACTCTTAGCACTTAAGCAATTTAAAGAAAAATTAAATGAAAATAATCATAAAGAATCCATTGAGGAACATAAAAGAATTCTATCTTCGTTAGATGAAAGAATTGATAAATTAGAACAATTCTCATCAAAAATCCCTTTAGAACCTGTTTCACATACTGCTGAACTCGAGGAGCTTAGAAGAGAATTAGAAGAAAGTAAACAACAAATTCAACTTATTTCCAATCGACTACTTACAGTTTTTATCATATCCGGAGTATCCATTGGAATGTTAATTATTGCTTTACTTTTTATGTTTTTGAGGTAGATTATGACAATATCCCGTGATAAACTAATTGAGAGTGCCAAAAAATTGGATCGACAACTGGGTAACGAATTGGTTTTTCTCACTAAAGTGAATGAGATTATAATTGATCATTCTGACACAAATAAAGTAGCCGATTTATATAAATCTATATATTTATTTCAAAAAGAGAACAAAAAAAGTAAGATAAGTCCAACGCTGAAAGAGTTATCTGATAATTTAGCTTGTTATTTAGGTTACTCTTCCCTTTATGAAATACTAGGGCAGGAGTTAGGAAAACGTAGCAACTCTTCTCTGGATGAATTGATGAAGGAATTAAATCAATTAGTTGGTTTACAAAAAGTTAAAGAGGAAGTTTCGAGGTTAGTTATATATCAAAAGGTTCAGTCCAAAAGAAAAGAGTCTGGGCTAAAAGTACCAAAGAGAACTTTACATATGGCGTTTATGGGGAATCCTGGTACTGGAAAGACGACAGTGGCCAGAATTGTAGGTCGGATGTATTTTCAGTTAGGCCTTCTTTCAAAGGGGCATTTTACTGAAGTCTCTAGAACGGATTTAATTGCTGGTTACCAAGGTCAAACCGCTTTGAAAGTAAAAAATGTTATCGAAAAAGCAAAAGGTGGCGTTTTATTCATAGATGAAGCTTATAGTATTACAGAAAATGACAATACGGATTCATATGGACGAGAATGTTTAACGGAATTAACAAAGGCTCTAGAGGATTCAAGAGATGATCTAATTGTTATTGTTGCAGGATATACTGATCCAATGAATCATTTTTTTGAATCAAATCCTGGTTTGAAATCTCGCTTTAATTATTTTATTAATTTTGAAAATTATTCTTCTACGGAATTGTTAGATATTCTTGAAACTTTAGCAAGAAAAGACGACTACCAGATTGAGGACAAGTTGAAAGAAATATTATTAAATTATTTTAATGAAAAGTTAGAAAGTAATCTCACAAATTTTTCTAACGGACGTTTCGTTCGAAATCTTTATGAAGATTTAATAATGAATCAAGCTGTTCGAATAGATAAAAGTGAGAGTGTATCTTCAAAAGATTTAACTTTGTTGATAAAAGACGATTTTTCTTTAGAAGAAAACTGTTCTGCTTATATAGAAATATAATTAATTGAGAGAATACATCATCAAATCGTAGCTAAATTTCTTACTGATTGATGCAGACTGAATATCGAACCTTAACCCTTGTATCCGCAAGGGTTTTCTTCTTGACTTTCTTTTGTGGTAAAATATTGATAGCGAAATTGCTTGATTTTTTCAATCTTACAAAAATGTAAGATTAAAGTCTCTTTTGTAAGGTTAGGTTATGGCAAGACCTCTTTTTTTGCGATAAACTAGACTCATAAAGAACAAAGGAGTAAAACCATGAAAAGAATTTTACAAAAGAAAACAAGAAAACCAAGTCAAAAAGATATCGAGCGTGTTCAACTAGGATGCGCTATGATGCAAGCACAGTTTCAATTGATGGGATATTAAGAAGGAGAAAATCATGACACTTTTAGATGTAAAACACGTTCAAAAAATCTACAAAACACGTTTCCAAGGCAACCAAGTTGAGGCTCTCAAGGACATTCACTTTACCGTAGAAAAGGGTGACTACGTTGCTATCATGGGTGAGTCTGGTTCAGGAAAGTCAACCTTGCTCAACATTCTAGCTATGCTGGACAAACCAACTCGCGGGCAGGTTTACCTCAACGGAACCGACACAGCCACTATTAAAAATTCACAGGCTTCGAGTTTCCGTCGTGAGAAGTTGGGATTTGTCTTCCAAGACTTTAACTTGCTAGATACCTTGTCTGTTAAGGATAATATCTTGCTTCCGTTAGTTCTATCACGAAAACCTATTACGGAGATGATGAAAAAATTGGTGGTGACTGCTGAGAATCTAGGTATCAACCAATTGCAAGAGAAGTACCCTTACGAGATCTCAGGCGGTCAAAAGCAGCGGGTAGCAGTAGCACGCGCCATCATCACAGAACCTGAAATTCTCCTTGCTGATGAGCCAACAGGAGCCCTTGACTCCAAGTCATCTGCAGCACTTCTGGATGTATTTGATGAAATCAATGAACGTGGCCAAACCATTCTCATGGTAACTCACTCAACGGCAGCAGCCAGCAGGGCCAAGCGCGTTCTCTTTATCAAAGACGGCATTCTTTACAACCAAATCTACCGTGGAGACAAGACAGAGCGTCAGA
>NZ_AJRE01000109.1:0-3904 GCF_000296955.1 Streptococcus sp. GMD4S | reverse complement strand
ATGTCAAGTGGGCTTGGAAGGTAGTCGATAACCGCATCAAGCATCAATTGAACACCCTTGTTCTTGAAGGCAGAACCACACAATACTGGGAAGAATTCAACGTTGATAGTTGCTTTACGGATAGCAGCTTTCAATTCTTCGTTAGTGATTTCTTCACCTTCAAGGTATTTCATCATCAAGTCTTCATCAGTTTCAGCAACTGCTTCAACCAATTTTTCACGGTATTCTTGAGCTTGGTCAAGGTATTCAGCTGGAATATCTTCTTCAAGGATATCTGTACCAAGGTCGTTAGTATAGATTTCAGCTTTCATCTTGATCAAGTCGATGATACCGCGGAAGTCATCTTCAGCACCGATTGGCAATTGGATTGGGTGTGCGTTTGCTTGAAGACGGTCGTGAAGTGTGCTTACTGAGTAAAGGAAGTCAGCACCGATTTTGTCCATTTTGTTAGCAAATACGATACGTGGAACTCCGTACTCAGTTGCTTGACGCCAAACTGTTTCAGTTTGAGGCTCAACACCTGATTGTGAGTCAAGAACAGTAACCGCACCGTCCAATACACGAAGAGAACGTTGTACTTCGATTGTGAAGTCCACGTGTCCTGGTGTGTCGATGATGTTTACGCGGTGGTTGTTCCATTGAGCTGTTGTCGCAGCAGATGTGATAGTGATACCACGTTCTTGCTCTTGCTCCATCCAGTCCATTTGTGACGCACCTTCGTGAGTTTCACCGATTTTGTGGATTTTACCAGTGTAGTAAAGAATACGCTCAGTAGTTGTTGTTTTACCGGCATCGACGTGAGCCATGATACCGATATTACGAGTTTTTTCAAGTGAAAATTCGCGTGCCATGAGGTTTGTTTCTCCTATTTATTTTAATTTCTATTCTATTATAACACGATTTTAATAAAAACGGATAGGCAGGACCTACCCGTTCTCAATGTTTATCTTGTTTTTGTTGGTTTCAACTTGTAGATAAGTTGAATTGAACTCGGGCTAAAGTTAATTAGCCTATTTGAGCCGGAACGGGATGCTGTGTGAAAAAGATAAACTTCCTTGTATTCGTCGAATACTGCGTCAGTTTCCTATTTTCACCTTGCATCCTTACCGTTCCTAGCATCATGATTTTACCAACGGAAGTGTGCGAAGGCACGGTTAGCTTCAGCCATACGGTGAGTGTCTTCACGTTTCTTAACTGCTGCACCAGTGTTGTTCGCAGCATCCAAGATTTCTTTTGCAAGACGGTCTTGCATTGTGTGTTCACCACGAAGGCGAGCGATGGTTACCAACCAACGAAGTCCAAGTGTTGTACGACGTTCTGGACGAACTTCAACTGGGACTTGGTAGTTAGATCCACCAACACGACGTGCACGTACTTCAAGTACAGGCATGATGTTTTCCATAGCTGTTTCAAATACTTCAAGTGCATCGTTTCCAGTAGCTTCTTTGATTTGCTCAAAAGCACCGTAAACGATTGAAGCAGCTGTACCACGTTTACCATCAAGCATAACGCGGTTGATAAGACGAGTAACTAGTTGTGAATTGTAAAGCGGATCTGGCAATACGTCACGTTTTGGAGCTCTATTTTTACGACTCATTTCTCTTTATCCCCTTTCCTTATGCTTTTGGACGTTTAGTACCGTATTTAGAACGGCCTTGTTTACGATCGTTAACACCTGCAGTATCAAGTGCACCACGGACGATATGGTAACGTACCCCTGGAAGGTCTTTTACACGTCCACCACGAAGAAGCACCACGCTGTGCTCTTGCAAGTTGTGTCCGATACCTGGGATGTAGGCAGTAACTTCGATAAGGTTGCTCAAACGTACACGAGCGAATTTACGAAGGGCAGAGTTAGGTTTTTTAGGTGTCATTGTTCCCACACGAGTTGCAACACCACGTTTTTGTGGTGAAGAAACGTTTGTTTGAACTTTTTTATGACTGTTGTAACCAACGTTCAAAGCTGGTGATTTAGATTTTTCTACTTTTGATTTACGCGGTTTGCGAACCAATTGGTTAATTGTAGGCATCTACATTCTCCTGTGTTTTTTTATTTTTGGTGATGATACACTTGGTGACAGCTACCATCTGTGTGTACTTTTGCAACATTTGTCAGCACGTCCCTGTACACTTTTGAGAGACCAAAAGTAAAAAGTACCGTCTATTATTGTAACACAATTTTTCCTTCATTGTCAAGATATTTTTCATTTTTATTCTGATCTTTTAACTCTTTGACACTAGCTTTCACCGCTTTTCTAAACCAGAAAAGGAGGCGATTTACCTCCTCCTTTCTAGTATGGATTTCCTTTGATTCAAGTTATCGTTTCGGAATTTTTTAACCCTTCTTATCAAAGCCAACCAGATTCTTTTGCAATGTTGGCTGCCTCTGTTCGATTACCAGCATCTAGTTTCGAAAGAATATTGGTGACATAGTTTCGGACGGTTCCATTTGATAGATAAAGCTGGTCTGCAATCTCTTGATTGGATAAGCCCTGAGCAATTCCCTTTAAAACAGCGATTTCTTGCTCTGTTAACGGGTTAGGATGCGTCATCACCACTTCCATCAATTCAGGCGAATATTCCTTGCGTCCTTCGAGAACAGTGTGCAAGGTTTGCATGAGGTCTGCAATGCTTCTTTCTTTCAAGACATAAGCATCCACTCCAGCCTTGACCGCACGTTCAAAATATCCGGGACGTTTGAAGGTCGTCACCACAACCACCTTTGTTTCTAGCTTTTCTGCTCGTATCCACTCCAAGACTTCGAGGCCTGTCTTAACAGGCATTTCTACGTCAAGAATGGCGATATCTATAGACTCCTTTTCTAAGAGTTGGATTGCTTCTTGGCCATCCTTGGCTTGTAGGACAGACTCTACATCTGGTTGAAAGGTAAGCAACTGGCACATAGCATCTCGCAACATACTTTGATCTTCTGCAACAAGTAATTTCATCTTAATTTCTCTCCTTATAAGGTAGCCGAACCTGCACTTCAGTCGGATGTTTCTGAATGATCACCTTTACTTCTCCTGAAAAAGGAAGGACACGGTCTCGAACGGTATGGAGTTCATCTCCTTTTAGTGAAGCAAAGCCACAGCCATCATCTCTCACTGTTAGGATGAGTTCTTTCTCAGTTCGTTCTAATTTCAAGTAAGCTTTCGATGCTTTAGCATGCTTGATGATGTTGGTCACTAACTCAAGCAAAATCATGGAGGCCGTTGATTCTAATTCCTGAGTTAGGCTAGCTGTATCTAGTTGGTGATTGATTTCCGTTTCAATTCCTGCAATTTCCAGCATTTTTTTAACAGTCGCAAACTCGGAAGCAAGGGTTCTTGTTTTAAGATTTTCGATAATTGTACGGACTTCATTCATGGATTCTTTACTGATTTGATGAATTTCTTTTAATTCTTTTTCCACTTGAGGATAGGCCTGCATTTGAAGAAGCTGGAGGGCAAGGTCCGTCTTCACACTCAACATGGCAAAGGTATGACCTAGGCTGTCATGGAGATCCTGACCGATACGACTGCGTTCGTTTTCAGCCAAGAAAAGATTGAGCTTGGCATTTTGTTTCATCTTTTCTTCTTTTATGTCCTCCGACAATCGAATTCGATAAAGACCAAAGGTCATTGCATCGGAAAAGATAAAGGTCACCAAGAAAAAGAGTAGCTGCCAGGGACTAACATGATTGACCATATAGATTCCGGTCAGAATAAATGGTTGCAGGACAATAAAACTGACAAAACGCCAAGAGTGAAAAGAAATCTCATCCAGCTCATAAATAAGGAGATTGGATAAATAAAAGATAAACCATGTGAAACCTGAACTTAGCCAAACAGATGTATAAAAAATGTAGACAAGCATGGACCACCATGCTAGCCACTGCACGGTGCGATTCTGACTGATTAAAACC
>NZ_AJRE01000108.1:0-3957 GCF_000296955.1 Streptococcus sp. GMD4S | reverse complement strand
TCTCTTTCTTAATCAAACGGTATTTGATTGGTGAATCTGACATTTTTTACCTCCGAAGCTGGGAAAAACAGTCCCAGTTCATACTTTGTGCCCAAAGGCATACTGTATGATTTTATCAAAAAAACTAGGAACTGTCACGAACTATGGTATAATGAGAGAATGAAATACCCAAAAATTGATTTAAAAACCATTCGTCTGCAGACGAGGCAGTTTCAGGCTGAAAATCCCCGCCTCTTTCTCGTCTATCTCTTACCTAGCATACTGGTCATCTTATCAGGCTTTCTCAACCCCTTGGCTCGTCTCCAAGAAAGTGTTTTAGAGCAATCCTTTTTCAGCATGCTGGCACAAGTGCTCCAAGCCTATCTCTTCCCACTAGTGGTTTCTTTTTTGAGCACAATTTTTCTAGCAGGTGCTGCTTTTGCGACACTCCGACTCCTCAAGGATCCTGATACAGAACTCTCAGTAAAATCAAGCCTGGCCCTCTTTGCTGAAGAGCGCTTCTCGCAAACCTTCCTCACTCTGCTCCTCAAACGTTTCTACCTCTTTTTATGGAGCATTCCAAACTTAGTAGGCGTTTATTTTCTCTTTTATAGCAATCTCTTAGCTCGGAGATTTGTCGCCCTACATCCTGAATTTCCAAAATTAGACCTCTCATCCCTTGAAACAGAGCAGTTCCTTATGACCTTTGGCCTCTACTTTTTCGCGAGTCTCATCTTGATGATTGTAGGGAACATCCTCTACGTTCCACAATATTATGCCTACTCGCAGGTAGAATTCCTCCTCTGCGATACTCTGGATTTAGGACAGGCTAAACCCCGTCAAATCCTGAAAACCAGCCGTTTCTTGATGAAGGGTTACAAATTCCAGCGCTTTGTCCTCGACCTACAACTACTCCCTTGGTACTTCCTCAACTGGCTCACTTTTGGAATTGCTAGTTTTTCAATCCTTCCCTATATCCAAAACAATCATATCTTCTTTTACAGAGCCCTACTAGCCCGTAAACGTCGAAATGGATAAGAGTCTACAAAAACCAGCGTCGTTCAGGACGCTGGTTTTCTTATTTCAAAAGTAACATACTCAGCAGAGTCAAAATAGCAGGCCCACCTTGCTTCAGAATAATCTTCCCATTCCCCTGAAACTATCACACAAAAAAAGAAGCGGGAACTCAATTAGTTCCCAACTTCCATTTTAATGATTAGTTCATTGATACGTGAACGTGGTCATAGTGGTTTTCGGTCACACTACCACGATCCGGCATTGGATTCCACGTGTAGGCTGGTCCATATTTACTATCGTATGGAGCGTAGAAACGTTGTTTCCAGATGATATAGTTGATACCACGGCTAGCCATATTTTTGACTGCATATTCCGCGATTTGATCACCAAGTGCTGAACTCACTGGAACCATGAAGTCGATGGCCAAACCTTTACCATGGTCCCCACTGTCACCAGGACGGTAGCCACTAAAGGATGTAATCCCAAACAAGTTGGCTACTTCTTCTTTAAAGGCTGCAGTTTGTGGTTGAAGACCAGCATTCTCAGACTTAGCTACAGCAAGTCCTGCATAGTCAGGAGCTGCTGGAGCTGAATATGTTCTTGAAGGAGTTTGGCTTTGCTCTGCTTGATAAGTCGAAGTTGCAGTGTCAGAAGTTGCTGTTGATGCTGCTGTTTCTTCTGTTGCACTTGTTCCTGTTGTATCAGCAGGCGTTTCAGTTGCCGGCGCAGCTGCTACTGGTGCTTCTGCTGGAGTTGTTGCTGCCGTTTCTTCGGTAGCTGGAGTCGCCACTTGTGGAGCTTCTTCAACTGGGCGAGTTGTTTCTGCTACTGGTGCTTCCGCTGGAGTCGTTTCAGCTGTTTCTTCAGCTACAGGTGTTTCTGTAGATGGTGTCTCTTCAGCAACTGTCCCTGTCTCAGAAACTTCTGAACTTGGCGCTACTTCTGCTGGTTTTTCATTCTCTGTTGCAGTTGGAGTTTCCTCAATTGGTTGAGAAAGGTCTTCTACTTGAACTGTTTGTTCATCGACGGTTACTTGGTTGGTCGTCAAATCAGCTGTCGCAGTCGTCACTTCTTCACTAGAATCTGCTTGAGGTGTCTGGATTTCAACTTCCGTCACCTCTTCTGCCTCATTGACAGTTGTAGTGAGGACAGTATCTGGGAAAATCAAGTCCATATTGGTGATTTTGTTCAAATTAGCAAGAACGGTTACATCAACTCCCAAAGCTTCTGCAATCGTGCTCAGGGTATCACCATACTGAACTGTATAGCTGTTTTTGTTCTCGTTTTTCGTCACGTCATTTTGGATTTGCTCAACGGTACGTGCTGTCCATGCAATTTCTTCCGCTTGAGTTGCCAATGCTGGCGCAAAAGACAAGGCTACTGTTGAGGCTAAGATAATTCTTTTCTTCATTCGTTCACATTCCTTTCAAATGAGTACCTGTCTATCATAACACAAAAAAAGCAGAAAAAAAGCCCTCTCGGGCCTATTTAACAGAACTGACCATTCCTTGTAACAAACTCGATCAGTTGAAATAGTTTGTTAGGTTTCTGTCACAAAACTGACACACTCTTCTCGTTACTTATCCTCAAAAATATAAGGAATATCTGCTAGTGCTTGAATCTTCTGATTCCCTTCATAAAATGACTCTAAAAAGTTAATGCTTTGAAGACCACTATTCTGGGCAAATTCCACATCCAAAGTCCGATCCCCTATATAATAGGTGTTATCAGGATCCAACTGATACTTGTCTAGCAGATATGTCGCCGCCTCTGGACCGGGCTTGCGTGCAAAACCACTCTGATTAGTTAAAATCTCTGTGAAATAAAATTCCAAACCCAAGTCTCTTAGAATGGTAAGCGCATTGTCCCCCTTATGAGTATAGACAAACTGCTGAATCCCTGCTTGGTCTGCCCAAGCTAGCACTTCACGCGCACCTGGCATCAAAACTACCTGGGCATTTTTCTCAGACAAGCTCTGGGCACGTACCTGATTGAGCACTTCCGCATCCAGATTTCTCTCTTCTGCCACCTGCTCCAGCAAATCCTGCACAGAAAACTTGAGGATAAACTCTCTCACTTTCTCCTTATCATAAGGAATAGAAAACTGAGCAAAGGTCTCCTCAATCCCTGACAAAATCGCTTCGTATGAGTCCAATAAAGTCCCGTCCAAATCCCAAATAAAAGCTGTTTTTTGCATCTCCTATCCTTTCAAGCTCATATAACGCTGGTAACGGTAACGTAGAAATAACCAACGGAAACCATTATCCAAGAGAGTCCCTGCCCAAATACCAGGCAAGCCCCAACCAAGAACAATACCCATCAGATAAGCTGTCCCTATACGGATACACCACATCCCAATACTTGTCGCATAAAAGGGGAGGCGAGCATTTCCCAAACCCTGCCAAACTGCCGTATAAATAACTGTCCCTGTCGCCATGGGGGTTCCTAGTAGAGAGAACAGCGCCACCAAAACGCTCGCTTCGACTGCTACAGGATCGGTCGTATAGAGATGAGTCAGTGGTGTTCCTAAGGCATAGATACTGAAAGTTAAGGGCAACATGAGAAGCAGGGAAAGCCAAAAGGTTTGTTTGCTCAAACTAGCGACTCTTTCCCAATTATCCTCTCCAACTGCTCGAGCTACCAGCATGACCGTTGCCGTAGCGACGCCAAAGGCAGGCATGTAGTTAAACTGGGTCAAGACTTCTCCGACTGCATTCCCCGCTACTGCCTCCGTCCCAAAAGAAACAACCAAGGCAATAATCACTACATCTCCAGCCCGCATCATGAGACGTTCTCCTGCCGCTGGTAAAGCCAAAGTCAATAGTTCCTTATCTAAACCAAAAGTCGGTTTCTCAAAAGGCAGCTTTAATTGCGACCACAAAATCACAAGACCGACTAAGCGAGACAAGATAGTCCCCCAAGCAACACCCGCTATGCCCATATCAAGGACAAAAATAGCTA
>NZ_AJRE01000107.1:0-4152 GCF_000296955.1 Streptococcus sp. GMD4S | reverse complement strand
GGAGACCTTGTAACGGTCTCTGCTTGTGGGAAACTCTATCGGAAAGAACTTCTTGAGAAAGCTCCCTTCCCCAAGGGGCGCATCTACGAAGACCTCTATGTTATCAGTGAGCATCTCAACCAAGTCCAATCCGTGGCCTTGTACCATCTTCCGATTTACCATTATTACCATAGACCTGGTAGCATTACTGCCTCGGCTTTCACGCCAAAACAATACGAGTTTTACGAAGCAATCGATCATTTAAAAGAGGTTGTGAATGCAACCTATCCTGAGAGTTCAGAACTCCAAGAAGCCATCATTTCACGCTTCTTTACAGGAAGTCTTCTGATTTTTACGATGATTAAGGATGGGGATTCGGTAGAATTCAAGAGACTTCAGGAGAAAACCAGGCCTTATTTGCCACTTGTCTTGAAGAATGCTAGAGTTAGCAAGAAACGTAGGATCCTCTATGTTTTAATTACTAAGTATCCGCGGCTCTATTATCAATTTAAAAAGTTAAAAAAATCCTAAGTAAGAGTTAGGGATGAAAGAAGAAAAGGAAAAAGAAAATGTTAAAGTTAGAACGTGATAAATTGCTAATTGCAGCAGTTTTAATAGTGGTTGTCTCCATAGATATGATCAATACGTCTATGTTAGCTCCTGTTTTACCTAATATTCCTAATGTAGTTCCTTTTTTTGCGGTCCTGTTACTTGCTATGCGATTTGCTTATATTCATCACTACTCTATAAGCTATCTCATCTTTGCACCAATTCTTCTTTTTGCTGGGGGCATGGTTTACTATAAGACTGGGAACCTTAATGCATTGATGTATATGTTTCTGCTTGTCTTTCTTTACAAGGCTGAGATGGAAAGTGTACTTAAAATATACTCTGTTGTAGCCTTGTTTTTTATTGTATTGATAGTGCTCTTGGCCGTGATTGGTGCTATTCCAAACTTGCAATTTGTCCAATCACGATCTGCGGGAGTCGTTGTTCGAAATTCATTTGGCTTTATTTATCCAACTGATTTTGCTTCTCACTGTTTTTATCTATATACAGCTATATCGTATATCTTTAGAAAGAAATTCATTATTTTACGGACTGCCTTAGGATTTGGTCTGGCTTATTTCATTATTCGATATTGCGATGCGAGGCTTAATGCCGCTTCTATTACTGTAATGGCGCTCATTTTTCTGTACTTTTATTTCCGAAATGATAAACAGCGACGGCTTTTTGCTTTACTTCCTTTATCGGCTGGTATAGCGTCTTCAGTAATGATTTATCTCTCTTCTAAATTTACCTGGTCTCATCCAATGTATGTGGCTCTAAACAATTTTTTTAGTATGAGATTACACCTAGGACATGAGGCACTAAAAAAATATGCAGTGCAGTGGTTTGGGATTCGGGGCATATCATTTATCGGTTATGGGGGGCGTACAGAATCCGTTTTGAGCTACGACTATGTAGACTCTTCCTACGTTCAGATGCTCTTTACCTATGGGATGATTCCAGTTCTCTTATTGGTCGTGTTATACATAGTTAGGTCTTGGTCATTTTATCGCAAAAAGAATTATTTGCTATTGACGGCCTTATCCTTAATAGCAGTCAACTGTATGTTTGAGGCCTTCTGGGTTCGCCCGTCTTATAATATTTTTATGTTTACTCTATTTGCAACCTTGCCAGTTATTGAATTTGAATCGAAGAAATCTACAACGAGGAACTCCTTGTGAAAGTATTAAAAAATTATTTATATAATCTTTCTTATCAGCTGTTAGTAATCGTTTTACCAGTCATTACTACACCCTATATTACTCGGGTTTTCTCATCCAATGACTTAGGTTCCTATGGGTACTACAACTCAATAGTAACTTACTTTATACTCTTAGCGACACTTGGGGTGGCCAATTATGGGACCAAGGAGATTTCAGGACATCGAAACAATGTTCAGAAAACCTTCTGGGGCATTTACAGTTTACAAGTCCTTTCAACCTGTTTAGCGGTTACGCTTTATATAGTTATCTGCTTGCTTGTGCCGTCGATGAACAATCCAATTGCCTATATACTTGGCTTTAGTTTGCTGTCTCGTGGTTTTGATATTTCTTGGCTTTTTCAAGGGTTAGAAGATTTCAAAAAAATCACAGCTCGTAACACAATGGTCAAACTTCTAGGTGTTGTTTCGATATTCCTATTTGTTAAGAAACCATCCGACTTGTACTTGTATATCATCCTCTTGGTTGCCTATGATCTACTAGGTCAGTTGAGTATGTGGCTTCCTGCTCGGGAGCACATTCGCAAGCCGCATCTGGATATAGCCTATGCCAAAGAGCATATCAAACCAGTCATTCTCTTGTTTCTGCCACAGATTGCCATTTCACTCTACATCACGCTAGATCGCACCATGTTGGGTGCCTTGTCTTCGACCAAGGATGTCGGGATCTATGATCAAGCCTTGAAATTATTGAATATTTTGTTGACCTTGGTAACGTCGCTTGGTAGTGTTATGTTGCCTCGGGTCTCCAATCTCCTCTCATCAGGTAACCAAAAGGCGGTTAACAAGTTACATGAAATGTCTTTCTTAGTGTATAACTTGGTTATCTTCCCGATGATTGCGGGGATTTTGATTGTTAACAAAGATTTTGTTAATTTTTTCCTGGGGCAAGACTTCCAAGATGCTCGCTATGCGATTGCCATCATGGCCTTTAGAATGTTCTTTATTGGCTGGACCAATATCATGGGAATTCAAATCTTGATTCCTCACAATAAGAATCGTGAATTTATGCTGTCAACAACTATTCCAGCTATTTTCAGTGTAGGCTTGAATCTCCTTTTAATCCCGCCTCTGGGCTATATTGGGGCGTCGATCGTATCTGTTGCGACAGAAGGTTTAGTTTGGCTGATCCAACTCTATTTTACACGTTCGTACCTAAAAGAGGTCAAGATCCTTCCATCTATGCTAAAAATATTTTTAGCTGCTCTCTTGATGTACGGCGCTTTGTATTCTGTACAAGCTTTCATGCACTTCTCGTCTGTTGTGAATGTCTTGATCTATTCTCTGCTTGGCTTCCTAGTCTACGGTGGCTTGGTTTTGGTCTTACGTGTCTTGGATTTTCAAGAACTAAAAAGTGTCTTAAAGAAATAAGGAGATTTTATGTACGATTATTTGATTGTCGGTGCTGGCTTGTCAGGTGCAATCTTTGCCCACGAAGCTAACAAACGTGGCAAGAAAGTGAAGGTGATTGATAAACGAGAACACATTGGTGGGAATATCTATTGCCAATCTGTTGAAGGAATCAATGTCCACAAGTATGGGGCTCATATCTTCCATACATCCAATAAAAAGGTCTGGGATTATGTCAATCAGTTTGCGGAGTTTAACAATTACATCAATTCTCCTATTGCCAACTATCAAGGACATCTTTACAATCTGCCTTTTAACATGAACACTTTCTATGCTTTGTGGGGGACAAAGACACCCCAAGAAGTCAAGGACAAGATTACTGAGCAGACGACACACATGCAAGATGTTGAGCCTAAAAACTTAGAGGAACAAGCCATTAAGTTGATTGGTACGGATGTTTATGAAAAGCTAATCAAGGGCTACACCGAAAAGCAATGGGGACGTTCTGCTACTGAACTACCACCCTTTATCATCAAGCGTTTACCAGTTCGATTGACTTATGACAATAATTATTTCAACGACCGTTACCAAGGGATTCCAATTGGTGGTTACAATGTCATCATCGAAAAGTTGTTGGAAGGAATCGAAGTAGAGCTTAATACAGATTTCTTTGCTGATCGGGAGAACTTGGAGGCTTCAGCAACTAAGATTGTCTTCACAGGGATGATTGATCAGTTCTTTGACTATAAATTTGGTGAACTTGAGTATCGCAGTCTCCGTTTTGAGCATGAGATTTTGGACCAAGAAAATCATCAAGGAAATGCCGTAGTCAACTATACTGAACGTGATATTCCCTATACGCGAATCATCGAACACAAACATTTTGAGTTTGGGACTCAAGCCAAGACCGTTATTACTCGTGAATATCCAGCAGATTGGAAAAGAGGAGATGAACCTTACTATCCAATCAATGATGCCAAAAACAATGCAATTTATGAGCAGTATCTAGCGGAAGCTGAGAAAAATGGGCGCGTTATCTTCTGTGGTCGCTTGGC
>NZ_AJRE01000106.1:0-4218 GCF_000296955.1 Streptococcus sp. GMD4S | reverse complement strand
ACCAACTTTTGAATTAACTCTTCCAAAAACTACCCTCATCAAGCATGTAGAAATAGACTGGGATCGTCGTCTTCGTAATGGGCAAAATGACCCCAATATCAAATCTTGGAGTCTCTACTACGCAGGTCAAGAAGACGTGGGCGCTAATGGAGAAAAACAATGGAAACTCGCTCATACCAAAACTGAAGATCCTGTTTTAGATGAGAAAGTAGATCTAGCTGAAAGTATCAAAGCTAAATATCTTAAGTTAAAAATTAACGACTATCAAGCGGGCACAATGGGCTGGAGAAACGTTGGAATCCAAGAAATTCGAGCTTATTCAAACGTTCCGGACCATAGTAGGGTAACGGATATCCGCCAAGTAACCGAACTAACAGTAGCAGAAGATGGACGGTCTCTTGTCTTACCAACTCTACCAGGAAAAGTCAGTCTCATTGGAAGCAATAAACAAGGTGTAATTGACCTTCAAAATCACATCTATAAGCCTTTGACAGACCAACGTGTCAAGGTCATGGTCCAACAAATCAGAGACAGTCATACCTTTACCAAAGAGTTTGAAGTAGTCATCAAGGGCTTACATCAGGACGAAGGTGTGGGTGTTAAACCAAAAGTAGCACCAGCTGTTCAACAATGGTATGGGAAAGAAGGTCAATCTTCTATCACTTCAGATACAGTTCTTGCGACGGGTGATTCTGGCTTTGATCAGGCTGCAACCTTCTATCAGTCAGACCTTGCTAGCCGTGGATTGGAACTAGCAACAGGTGACAAGCAGGCTCAAAAACGAATCGAATTTAAAAAAGTTGAAAACAAGGGTTATGGTAAAGAAGGGTATGGCATCACTATCCAAAATGATGTGATTACCATCGAAGCTGCCACAAACACAGGAGCCTTCTACGCCACTCGTACCCTTCTTCAAATGGGAGAAAGTAACCTCCAAAATGGCGAAATTCGTGATTTCCCAAGTTTCAGCCACCGTGGCTTTATGCTGGATACAGGTCGTAAATTTATCCCTTATGACACTCTTGTAGACATCATGCTCAACATGGCTTACTACAAGATGAACGACTTGCAGTTGCACCTCAACGATAACTATATCTTCCTTAAGGAACACTTGGCAGGTAAGAGCTTAACACCAGAAGAACAACTCAAGTATGTTCTTGAACATGCCAAGACTGGTTTCCGTGTGGAGACAGACATTGTCGGTAAGAATGGACAAAAACTAACATCAGACGAGCATTATACCAAGGAAGAAATGCAAAATCTGATTAAACTTGCCAAGGCCTTGCATATCAACCTAGTGCCAGAAATTGATACACCAGGTCATGCACTATCATTTGTCAAAGTTCGTCCAGATCTCATGTATCAAGGTAGTTTGAGCGATTATGCAGGCAAGCACAATGTTGAGCGCGTAGCCATGCTAGACTTGGATAACAAGTACGAAGAAACTCTTAAATTTGTCAAATCAGTTTATGACAAACTCCTCGATGGTCCAGATGCACCGCTTCATGGCGTGTCCACTGTTCATATCGGAACGGATGAATACTATGGCAGCAGAGAAAGCTATCGTCGCTATGTCAATGACCTTATCAAATACATTAAAGGAAAGGGATATACCCCTCGTATCTGGGGCTCGCTCAGTGCGAAACGTGGAAACACTCCTGTTGACTGGAACGGAGTAGAGGTTGATATCTGGAGTATCGGATGGCAACGACCAAATGAAGCCATTGCTCAGGGAGCTAAGATTATCAATATCACGGATGTACCGACCTATAGTGTGCCAAGTGGAAGCAATAGTCAAGCAGCCTACGGGGACTATGCTAACTACGAACGTCAGTACAATAGCTGGACACCGAATGATTTTAGAACAGGTGGAGGTCCACTTCTACCAGCTTCTCATCCAAGTATCCTTGGTGGTGGTCACGCAGTTTGGAATGATAATATCGACCTTCATGAGACTGGTTTGACCTCTTATGACATCTTCAAACGCTTCTTCAAGAGCATGCAAACCACTGCAGAACGCACCTGGGGATCCGATCGTGCAGCTGCAACCTTTGCAGAACGCACCCTACCAACGAGCCCTTATGCGCCACAGTCAAATCCTGCTAAAGAGATTGATCAAAGCGACTTGTTTACCATCAATTCTGAAACAGTCAAGAACTATGCAAGTAAGAAAGTGAAGGCAAGCGAACAGGGATTGGCTTTTGAGAAAGACAGCAGTATCGAAGGCTTGGCTGGTGATGTTGGTCCAAGTCACGTCTTGAAGTTTGATGTAACTGTCACTGGAGACGGAGAACAAACCTTCTCAGCAAGTGGGGATAACCGTATCTATCTAGCTGATAAAGACGGCTATCTTGCTTACCAGTTTGAACAGTTCCATATCCAATTCAATAAAAAACTTGAAAAGAACAAACGTTATCAAATCTCCATCGTAACCAAACCACAATCTACAGAAGTCTATGTGGATGGTGAAAAGATTGAGCGTATTGCAAATCCAGCCCACCCTCGCTTTGCCCACAATAGCTTGGTACTACCGCTTGAAAGCATCGGTGGATTCAAAGGAATCTTGCATAGTGCAGAGTTGTCAGACAAACCATTTGTAAATCCTCGTTTGATTTCAAATGATAAAATTACTGCAACCGCAAGCAGTCAGCAACTTCCAGGAAACGAGACTGAAGGCGCTGTTGAAAAGGCCTTTGACAATGATCCAAATACCTTCTGGCATACTAAATGGACTGGTGACACTGGGCCATACACCCTTACTATGACCTTGAAAGAAGCAGAAAAAGTCAATGGCTTGACGTATCTCCCACGTCCAGGTGGTGGAAATGGTGTCGTGACACGCTACGAAGTCTACGCACAAAAAGATGGCCAAATGATCAAGGTTTCAGAAGGAAGCTGGGACAACAACGCCCAAGAAAAAACAGTCAACTTTGCGGCGGTACATACCAACAAGATTGAGTTGAAAGTATTGGAAGGCGTTGGTGGTTTTGCAAGTGCGGCTGAAGTTCATCTATTGAAACCTGTCAAAGAAGAGCAAGAAACGCCTGCACCAAGTCAACCAGAAAAACCAACTACACCTGAAAAACCAAAAGTAGAGCAAACAGGTGATGGAACAGTTGAATTGGCAGATCAATTCACTGCAAGTAAACCAGCTAGCGAAGACAGCATTGCAGCTGCCAGCAAGAGCGCAGACTATCTCAAGAAAGAGTACAAGGTCTTCCCAACTCCACAAAAAGTGACTTATGGAGAAGGTGTCACAGCTCTTCGCAAGCAAGTCAATCTGGTCATGGGCGATCAACTCGATATCTATACTCGCAATCGCTTGAAGAGTGTTTTGCAGGACAATCAAGTATCTTATACAACTGGTAAGGCGGCAATCGCTGGCGCAACCAATATCTATCTTGGAGTGCATGGACAAGGTTCACAAGCAGAGCAAAACTTGTCCAATGTTTCAGCAGGTCTCTTTGACAAGATTGACGCCTATGTCTTGAGCATCAAGGATAACTCGATTTCCATCGTCGGAAAAGACACAGATGCAGTCTTCTATGGTTTGACAACCTTGAAACACATGCTCAAGGAAAGCCAAGTGCCAGTCCTTCGCAATGTGACAGTAGAAGATTACGCAGAGCTCAAGAACCGTGGTTTCATCGAAGGTTACTATGGAAATCCATGGTCTAATGCCGATCGTGCAGAGCTCATGCGTTATGGTGGCGATTTGAAATTGAACCAATACTTCTTTGCACCAAAAGATGATCCATACCACAACAAGAAATGGCGTGAACTCTATCCAGAAGAAAAATTAGCTGAAATCCGTGAACTTGCTCGTGTCGGAAATCAAAGTAAAACCCGCTATGTCTGGACTATCCATCCATTCATGAACAACCGCATCCGCTTTGGCAATGAAGCGCATTACCAAGAAGATTTGGCAACCATCAAGGCCAAATTTACCCAGTTGATGAAAGTGGGTGTCCGCGAATTTGGTATCCTTGCAGATGATGCACCAAGCCCAGTCGGAGGCTACAATAGCTACAACCGCTTGATGCAAGATATGACCAAGTGGTTGACTGAAATGCAGGGAACCTACAGCGGTCTTCGCAAAGAAATGATCTTTGTTCCTGGCCAGTATTGGGGTAATGGACGTGAGGATGAGTTGAAATCCCTCAATGAAAATCTCCCAAGTTCAACATCCATGACCTTGACGGGTGGTAAGATTTGGGG
>NZ_AJRE01000105.1:0-4328 GCF_000296955.1 Streptococcus sp. GMD4S | reverse complement strand
CAAATGTTGCATCTGTAATTGCTTTTGCCATTGTATTTCTCCTTTTTTAGTTATATTGGCTTAAATCTTGTTTCATGAGATAGAAGAAGACATCTCCATAAGTCCCATGGTAGTCCAAATCATGACCATTATAGGTCAATTTTTGAACGGGGTAATAGTCTGCGACACCGATAAGGCAGGCATGTTGAGAACGTTCAAAGTCTTGGTAAGATTCGAAAGTCATGGTTCTCTCTTGCTTGCTGGCGTCTAGATAAGTAATTTCGATCATATAAAACTCCTTTGTTGTTCGATCTTGACTTTATTGTACTCCTTGAAAAGAGGAATGTCAAGAAAAATGATTGCGCACGCAACTTTTTTAAAAAACCTGATTAAGAAATGAAGTCAAGACTCGTTTCTAGTCTTTCTTCGACGGCCTTTTGCAGGTAAGCTAGAGTTGTCTGACCCTCGTCAGTCAGGCAGATAAAACTAGCCCGTCTATCCTGATCGCAACACCGGCGACTAAGCAAACCGCAGTTTTTCTCTTCCAGACGACCTACCATTCTAGAAACAGCGCTCGGGCTAAGATGGAGTTTATCTGGCAGGTCAATCTGTCGTAAAGATTTTTCATCAGCTAGGTCAAGATAGTAGAGTAGGTAAAACTCTTTCAAGGTCAGTCTTTGTTCACTCTGCTGGGCAATAGTTTCTTCCAACAAGGCTTCCATTTCCTTTTGACGGCGGTTGTAGTCAAACCACTTTTCCAAATAGGTCATTGCTTTCTCCTTTCTTTTCAAAGTAAAAATCACAAAGTCATTACTGATTATCTTTGTAACACAAGATGATTGCGCATGCAATGATTATACTACTTTTAACTAATCCTTGCAAGAGAGAAGAATTGCGATATTTCCTTGAAATTTTCTGAAAAAAGAGTAAACTGGTATGCAAGAAGTCTATTTCGTGGAGTTTAGGATGAAATTATATGTTCAATTAATGATTCTCTTTGTGATTTCTCTTATCGGAGAGGGAATTTCTAGTTTCTTTCATCTGCCCATCCCAGGCAGTATTATCGGTTTGATTATTCTCTTTCTAGCCTTACAGTTCAAGTGGCTAAGGACCAGACATGTCAACATGGTTGGAAATTTCTTGCTGGCCAATATGACCATTCTCTTTTTGCCGCCAGCAGTGGGTATCATGGAAAAGTTTGATGTGATTGCCCCTTATCTTTTACCCATCGTCTTGATTGTCTTTTTTGCGGCTGTCATCAACATTATCCTTATTGCCCTAGTGGTTCAGTTTATCAAGAGACGATTTGAGGGAGATTATGAGAAAGGAGATGCCAAATGAGCGAATTTGTATCCAATCCTCTATTTGGGATTGCATTATCTATCCTAGCTTATCTAGTGGGGATGTTGATTTACAGACGTTTTCCCCATCCCTTGACAACGCCCTTGCTTTTGTCGGCTATTTTTATCATTATTTTCCTTAAGGCGACGGGTATTTCTTATCAAGATTATTACCAAGGTGGGGTTTATCTGAACAACTTGATTGTCCCATCGACCGTGGCTCTAGGGATTCCGCTTTATAAGAGTTTTCATCTGATGAAGCACCATGCGCGGAGTATTCTTTTCGGGAGTCTGTTAGCAGTAGTTGTCAATACCTCTTTCACAGCCCTTGTGGCGAAAATATTTGGCATGGACTTTTTCCTAGCCATTTCTCTCTTTCCCAAGTCGGTAACGACAGCCATGGCAGTGGGGATCACAGAAAAATTGCAAGGATTGACAACCGTAACCTTGGTGGTTGTAGTAGCCACTGGGATTTTGACCAGTGTTATCGGACCCACCCTTTTGAAGTGGTTGAAGATTGACGATCCAGTTGCAGTTGGACTTTCCCTTGGTGGAACAGGTCATGCTGTCGGAACAGGAACGGCTTTTCGCTACGGTTCTGTAGCAGGAGCCATGGGTGGCTTGGCTATCGGTATTACTGGTATTCTCTACGTATTTGTAAGTCCCATCGTAGCCAGTTTGATATTGAGTTAATAAGCAAGGAATTTAAGTTCCTTGCTTTTTCGAATCGTATGTTATAGGTTTTTACTTTCCCAATTTGTAAAATTAAGCTAGACAGAAGCAGATTCTTAGTAAAAAATCACTTCTCTCACTTTCTTGCCGTATTTATAGACAATATACATAAATAACCAAAAAACACCTAGGACTATTTTAAAATCCTAGATGTTTTTCCTGATGTGCTAAGAAATATTTTACGCAAATACAGATAATAAAGGCCAAGCAATCCTAAAACAACCAAATCAACGAAAAATTGCCAACCAAAAACCTGAATGCGATTCCTAAAAAGACTGGTCAATAGAATCAGCAGAGCATCTCCCCAGAAAGCAAGACCAGCCAAAGTAAGGGCTAATTTTCTTCTGAAAAAATAGAAAATCGGACTCAAGGTAGCAGCTAACAAATGGCTAAACCACACAATTACAAAGACAACAGGATAATGGCTAAAGTAAACCATAATAGCTGAATTATAATGTTCTGCAAAATAAGTCTGGTTACGCGTCATTACCATGACAAAATCATAGCAGCCTATCAAATTCAAGAAAAATATAAACACTGCAAAGCTAAGACCAAAACCAGTAATTTTTTTCATTTCATTAACCCCATTTCTTCAAAAGCTTGAATAAAAAAATCGCTCTTCAACAAGGCCAAGCCTTGATTGACATCACCTAAAACCATAAGGTTGTCGTCTTTTTGGATGTTAAAAATTTTTCTCGCTCGTGCAGGAATGACGATTTGTCCCTTTTCACCAACAGTTACCGTTCCAAAAATATACTTCCCTTCTTTGGCTTTAGTAGCAAAAGGAGAGACATCCCCATTAACCAACTCATCTAAGCTGATATCAAAAATTTCTGCCAAACGACTTGAAGAAATAATATCCGGTAAACTGTCGCCCAATTCCCACTTACTGAGAGTCTGACGAGATACGCCTACTTTTTCAGCTAATTTTTCCTGAGAATAACCTGACTTTTTCCTTAGCAGAGCAATCGTTTCACTAATCATACTTTTCCTACCTCTTTTCCTGAACTCATTATAGAGCCTTCTTGTCCAACTTTCAAGCATCTTTTATTGGCAAAACGAGAGTTTTTTGTTAAAAATCATAGCAAAAAAGAAGCCCGTCTGATCTCTAGTACAAATACTAGAACTTTTTATATTCCTAATTCAATTTTTTTAACACCCAATTTGTAAAATTAATCTAGACAGAAAAAGCCATCTATGTTAGGCTCAGATAAACTACCACATTTGTCTGAAAGGAACCAACATAAATGACCTATACTCATCTTACCACAAACGAGCTTGTAATGATAGAGGCTTACTATCAAGAAAACATAAAAGTTTCAGATATTGTGACTTCACTTGGCAGATCAAAACAGACAATCTACAATGTCATCAACTATCTGAAAGAGGGGCACTCTGCTTATGATTACTATAACCGATATAAAATCAATAAGAAACGCTGTGGCAGGAATAAAACCAGTCTTACGCAATCAGAAAAAGATTTTATCCAAACTCTTTTAGAACAAAATTGGAGTCTTGATGTTATTAAAGGAACTTATTCAATTTTTTAATCTAGTTAGAAAATGAGATAAAGAAAAGGATAGCCTCTCAGTGATGAGATGTTATCCTTTTTTTGACGTTTAAACTATTGCAAATTAACCTTGTTTTTCAAGATATAGTAGGTTCCGAGATAGTAGATAGCTGATAAAAAGAGATCGCGCAAGATTTCTGTACTAGCCATCACGTTATAGTCATTGTCAACTCTTAAGAAGAAAGTGATATAACCAATAACGATGGAAATGACGATATAGGCTAAAATCCCCATGGCTGTTCGATACTCGTTAAAGAGTTGCCCGATAGAGATGGAGAGGTAAATGGATAAAATCCATGCGATTGACCCGACAAATAGTGATAGGGCATACAGCCAGCCGTAGCTGAGATAAGGGGAAATGAAGTTGTAGAGGGCAGTGAAGTCTTTTTCAATTGGTGTTAAGAAGATGATAATCAATATACTCAAGATAAAGACGATATAGCCTAAGATGGACCAGACAAGACCACCTAAAAGTTTTGCGGTGATGATTTGGTGCTCAGAGACAGGCAAGGTCAAGGTCAAGTACCCTTGGCGGTCATAAACACTCCCCTTGAATCTTCGGATGATTAAAAAGATTGTTGCAATCCAAAGAGTGACGCTGAGTCCTCCAAAGACTAGCACTAAAAAGAAGATGAAATAAGCAGCATTGTTAGGATTGTAACTCTGGCTAAGACTGTTAATAAAAGCTCCAATCAAAACTGAAATTG
>NZ_AJRE01000104.1:0-4388 GCF_000296955.1 Streptococcus sp. GMD4S | reverse complement strand
CAATCCTAAGGATCCAGAAAAACGTATCGCAGAATTCAAAAACCTCATCAACGAAATCCACAAACGTGGCATGGGGGCTATCTTGGATGTGGTCTACAACCATACTGCAAATGTTGATATTTTTGAAGATATTGAGCCAAATTACTATCACTTTATGGATGCAGACGGAACTCCACGTACTAGCTTCGGAGGCGGTCGTTTGGGAACTACCCACTACATGTCTAAACGTGTCTTGGTAGACTCCATCAAGTATCTGGTTGAAACTTACAAAGTAGATGGTTTCCGCTTTGATATGATGGGTGACCACGATGCGGCTTCTATCGAAGAAGCTTACAAGGCTGCACGCGCCCTCAATCCAAATCTCATCATGCTAGGTGAAGGCTGGAGAACCTATACTGGTGATGAAAATGCGCCTGTGCAACCTGCTGACCAAGATTGGATGAAGAAAACAGATACTGTCGCTGTCTTTTCAGACGACATCCGCAACAACCTCAAGTCTGGCTATCCAAACGAAGGTCAACCTGCCTTTATCACAGGTGGCAAACGCGATATCAATACCATCTTTAAAAATCTCATTGCCCAACCAACCAACTTTGAAGCAGACAGTCCTGGAGATGTTATCCAGTATATCGCAGCCCATGATAACTTGACCCTCTTTGACATCATTGCCCAGTCTATCAAAAAAGACCCAAGCAAGGCTGAAAACTACGCTGAGATTCATCGTCGTTTGCGACTTGGAAACCTCATGGTCTTGACCGCTCAAGGAACTCCGTTTATCCACTCTGGTCAGGAATACGGACGTACCAAACAATTCCTTGATCCAGCCTATAAGAATCCTGTCTCAGAGGATAAGGTTCCAAACAAGTCTCACTTGTTGCGCGACAAGGACGGCAAGCCATTTGTCTATCCTTACTTTATCCATGACTCTTACGACTCTAGTGATGCTGTCAACAAGTTTGACTGGACCAAAGCTACAGATAGCAAAGCATATCCTGAAAATGTCAAGAGCCGTGACTACATGAAAGGTCTGATCGCTCTTCGTCAATCTACAGACGCTTTCCGACTCAAGAGTCTGCAAGATATCAAGGAGCGCGTCCACCTCATTACTGTCCCAGGACAAAATGGCGTTGAAAAAGAAGATGTGACCATCGGCTACCAAATCACTGCTCCAAACGGTGATGTCTACGCTGTCTTTGTCAATGCGGATGAAAAAGCTCGCGAATTCAACTTGGGAACTGCCTTTGCTCACTTGAGAAAGGCCGAAGTCTTGGCTGATGAAAACCAAGCAGGACCAGTAGGAATTACCAACCCTCAAGGCCTTAAATGGACTGAGAAAGGATTGAAATTGAACGCTCTCACTGCTGTCGTTCTCCGCTTGTCTCAAGGTGGTGCCATTGTCGCTCCAGCTGTGGAAGAAAAACCAGAATTTGATCTTTCTAGCTTGGAAGTTGAACCAGAACAAGGCCAAGCTCAAAGCCTAGCAGCCAATCCTGAAACTCAAGAAACCGCTGCAGAGGCTAACTCTCAGAACCTCCTTCCAAACACAGGAACTGAGAGCAAATCACTTCTTGCCCTTGCTGGATTCAGTATCCTTGCCCTTCTCGGACTTGGATGGTTGATAAAAAACAAGAAAGAGAACTGATACTCAATGAAAATCAAAGAGTAAACTAGAAAGCTAGCCACAGGCTGCTCAAAGCACAGCTTTGAAGTTGTAGATAAGGCGAAGCTGACCTGGTTTGAAGAGATTTTCAAAGAATATAACCTAGCCCTCCTATAGAGAAAACACCCCATGGTCAGAAGAATCTTCTAGTCATGGGGTGTTGTTTTTATGATACACTTAGCTATCAAATCATATATTCTACACTATAGCTAGCGTCTGATAAGATACGAGCCAGGAACTGCTTGGTTCGTTCTTCTTGTGGACGACTAAAGAAATCGTGGGGATTGTTCTCCTCTACGATACGGCCTCCATCCATGAAAATAACGTGGTTGGCGACATCTCTAGCAAATCCCATCTCATGCGTGACGACCACCATGGTCACACCTTCTCCCGCCAACTGTTTCAGAACATCCAAAACATCTCCAACCAACTCAGGGTCTAGTGCTGATGTTGGTTCATCTAGCAAAATGACCTCGGGTTTGACGGCAATAGCACGCGCAATTCCTATTCGTTGTTGTTGCCCTCCAGATAGTTGTGAAGGGTAGTAGTCTTTGTAGGCCAGTAAACCAACTTTTTCCAAGGCAGATTCTGCACGTTTGAGCGCTTCTTCCTTGGGAACTTTACGAGCTACGATTAGGCCTTCTAGAATATTTTCCAGAGCAGTTTTATTCGCAAAAAGATTGTAGTGCTGGAAAACAAAGGCTGTTTTTTGGCGAATTTCTAGAATGTCTTTCTTGCTCAATTTGGATAAGTCATAGGTTTTTCCTGCCAAGGTCAAACGGCCACTATCAGCTTTTTCTAAGTGGTTGAGACAACGGAGAAAGGTCGTTTTCCCAGAACCTGATGGTCCTAAAATAACAACGACATCCCCTTGGTTGACCTGAAGATTAACATCCTCCAAGACCTGTCTCTCTCCAAATGTTTTTGCGATATGTTCTACTTGTAACATCCTGTCCTCCTATACAAAACGCGCGCTAGATGTTTTTGCTCTCTCTTCTTTTTTCACATAGCCTTTCTCCAGTAGGGAGAAGCCCCACTGAATCAAACCACAGATCAAAATATACTGCAAAAAGATCACAAAATATGACTCAAAATACTGGTAACCGTAGGACGCTTCCACACGAGCAATAGCGGTGATATCCTTGATAGTCATAACAAAGACCAGGGAGGTCCCTTTGACGATATTAATCACCAGATTGGCCAAGTTAGGCAAGGCTGAGCGCAAGGCTTGAGGAAAAACAATCCTTAGATAGGCCTGGGTCGTAGTCAGCCCAATCGCATGCGCTGCCTCTAGTTGTCCCTTGTTCACCGTCAAGATGGCTGAACGCAAAATCTCCGATAAACTCCCGACTGTCATCAAACTATAAATGATGAAGGCATAGTAGAGAGGATCAAGTTTGAAAATATCAAAGTCACTTCCTATGCTTTTGAGAAATTGATTCAGCAAACTTGGAAACAAACTATAAAAGAAGAGAATCAATAAAATCGGTGGAGTCGCTCGGATAAAGGCCAGATAGACCAGAGAAAAACTCCTCACACCTCGAACCTTATAGATCTGCCCTAAGGCTAAAAATAGAGCTGGTAAAAAGCTTAAGACCATAGCCACAATCATGATAATCAAGGTGATTGGCACACCCTTCAAGGTCTCCAGAAAGGTCTTTACAATATAGTCTATATCCATTTCTTACCTCCCTTTTGTCTCCAAAGACTTCTCAAGCAAACGACTCAAGCTAGAAATAACCAAGGCAATCCCCCAGTAAAGAAGCGCAACTGCCGTATAGGTTTCCAGAGAGTAGTTCCCTAAATTGCGACTAATCAAGAGATTCCCCGCCCCCATAACATCAACGAAACCAATCGTATAGGCCAAGGCAGCATCTCGCATGAGATTGAGTATAGCGGTCGTTATATTGGGAAGAGCAACTTGAAAAGCTTGAGGAAAAATGATTCTCCAAAAAGTCTGACTTGGAGTCAAACCAATACTAAGCCCGGCCTCTGTCTGCCCCTTTGGAATAGCTTGATAGGCTGCCTTGAAAACCTCGGCAACAATAGCCGCAAACAAGAGAATCATCGTCAAGAGAACAAAAATAGTTTTAGACCAGTTGTTGATATCTAAACCAAGCCACCATTTCAGAAATTCTGGCAAGCCATAAAAGACTAGAAAAAGCAAGACAATCGGCGGTGTACAACGAAGGGTAAAGATATAGCCTTTGGAAATCGCTGCAAAACTCTTGTCTTCTCCTACTTGTGCCCAGGCCAAGAGACCTCCAAAAAGGGAACCAAGAAGAGTAGTAAAAAAGAGAATGGACAAGGTCATAGGAAGCGCCTGCCATAAGGTCGGCAAAAACTGAAAGACCTTGGAAAAATCATAAGAAACCATGCAAAACCCTTTCTAGTCTTGGAATTTCTGGTCTAGTCTTTGTCTACGTAACTAAAGACATCTTCTTTAAAGTATTGCTGAGATAGCTTAGCAAGCGTGCCATCTTCTTTCAATTCTTTAATTGCTTTTTCGTATTCTTTAGCAAATTTCTCACCCTTTTCATCACGGTGAATCAAGGGATAAGTTGGAATACCCTTGTATGGGAACCAGCTGAGTTTGTCCGCATATTGGTGGTAAGGGCCATCTTCTGCGGTAACTGCTTTTTCAAAGGACAGTTTGATATCAAAGAAGGCGTCATAACGTCCTTCTAAGACCCAGGCATAGGCATCTGCCACTTTAAAGGATTCAGCA
>NZ_AJRE01000103.1:0-4393 GCF_000296955.1 Streptococcus sp. GMD4S | reverse complement strand
AGCCAAAGCCTCGTCTTTATCCACTGGAATTTCATTCCCGTTACTGTACCAATTAGCAAAAAGAATACCGAGTACACGGCTACCATCAGCACCCTGCCAGTACATCTCAGAGAATTGAGACGTAAATTGCTCATCTTCAAGGACTTGGTTGTCAAAACCGATCGGTTTGACACCACGACCAAAGGCTGCTACGTGAATGCCTGATTTTTGAAGGATTTGAGGTGCTTGCCCCATATTCCCAAAGGTATCTGGGAAGTAACCAATCTGAGTAGATTTGCCCCATTTAGCGCATTCAGCCTGACCAATCAAGGTATTACGGACATTGGCTTCACTGGAGATCAAGTAATCATCCTGCAAGATGTAAAAAGGACCAATCTTGAGCTTGCCTTCGTCAATATAACGCTGCACCTTGTCACGGTTTTCAGGACGAATTTCTAAATAGTCATCGAGGACAATGGTTTGTCCATCCAAGTGGAAGCTCTTGAATTCAGGGTCATTTTCAAAAAGATCAAACAGATTGTCAAAAAGTTCCACCAACTGCATCCGGTGACTTTCAAAAGGTAGATACCACTCACGATCCCAGTGACTGTGAGAGATGATATGTACAACAACATTTTCCATGAGTAAAACCTCATTCTAACTTAAATTTAAAAATATATTTGTGATTCTTTCCTAGAATCAGTTGAGCGAAAACGTGCTCCTTATACTCAATGAAAATCAAAGAGCAAACTAGGAAGCTAGCTGCAGGTTGCTCAAAGCACTGCTTTGAGGTTGTAGATAGAACTGACGAAGTCAGTAACATATATACGGCAAGGTGAAGCTGACGTGGTTTGAATTTGATTTTCGAAGAGTATTAGCGAATATCTAGGTAATCCAAGACCAATTCGCAGAACATCATGTTGGCCCATGAGAACCATTCACGAGAGTAGAGAGTCGGATCGTCTACGTGGAAGCTTTCGTGCATGACACCTGTTCCACCATCGCAGGCAACGAGTTGATCTAGCAAATGTTTTTTCTCCGCCTTATCCGTCGTTGTCAATCCTTGGATAGATAGGGCAATCGGCCAGATATAACGATAGAAGGTATGAGAGCTTCCGAGACCGCTAGCGTATTCTCCTTGGTAGAAGTATGGATTTTCAGGGCTGAGAATGGTGCGACGAGTTGCTTGATACACTTCATCATCCACATCACAGTAACCAAGATATGGAGCAGCCAGTAGACTTGGGACGTTTGGATCATCCATGATGCTGGCATTTCCTAGACCATCCACTTCAAAGGCGTAAATCTTTTCGCCCTTGCTGTTGGTGGTGTAGGCATAGTTTTCGATCCCTTCTTGGATCTCTGCTTGCAGACGTTTAGCGTCTGCGATGACACTCTCGCTATCAGCTAGATTCAATTCTGCAAAGATTTCTTGGACATAACCCAAGACAACGACTGCAAACATATTGGATGGAATCAAGTAGCTATACTGACAACAATCATCACTTGGTCGGAAGGCTGACCAGGTCATTCCTGTCACGGCAAAGTCAGGTCCAAAGCCATCATTTACCAAAGTGTCTTCCTTACGGTCTGTATCACGAACAAAACGATAGGCAGAGTTGTTGTGATCTTGCTCTACCGTCCAGAGATGAAGGATTTCCTTAGTTGCTGTGACAAAAGTTTCATCAAACTGGCTGGTTTCGCCAGTCTCTTTCCATAGGAGATAAGCCAGCTGCAAAGGATAGCAAAGCGAGTCCACCTCATACTTGCGCTCCCAAATCCAACCATTAAGGTCTGTATGGTCGGTCTCGTGGTGGCCCTTCCAGTTTTCCTCAATGTTAAAGGAGTTGGCATACGGATCTTTGAGTACTAGGGTCATTTGACGCTTGACCAAACCTGCAATGGTCTGACGTAAGAGAGGATCTCTTTTAGCCACATGAAGGTAGGGTCTGAGTTGGGCAGTCGAATCCCGAAGCCACATGGCAGGAATATCTCCTGTGAGTACAAAGGTTGAACCATCTTCTAGGATCTCAACCGTATTGTCCAAGGTGTCTGTATAGCAACGCTCAAAGACATCCACCCACTCCGGATGGTCCTTAGCCCGCTCTGCTACTTCATCCAGCCATTCTCTAACAATTTCTTTCGAATAAATCATCGTGCAGTTTCCTCTTTCAAACAAGTTTCATGTTCAGTATATAGTTTTTGAGACAGAAAATACATACACAAATGATAGTCATTTTTCTACAAAATAGTTATCTTTGAAACTCCTTTTCTAAAGACCTCATTTTTCTGATATAATGTAGAAAAACAGCTAAAGGAAATACTATGAAACCACTACTTGAAACCATCGATACCCGCTTTGGGACTGCTAGCAAGCATGCCTTTTCTCGAGGAAATACCCTGCCCTACACAGGCGTTCCTTTTGGGATGAATTATTTTGTGCCTCAGACCAGCGACCAGGAGGGAGCTTGGTTCTTCGATCCGCATCTGCCCATCTTTCAGGGGATTCGATTGACCCACCAGCCCAGCCCTTGGATTGGCGACTACTCTTGGCTCCTTCTGACACCTGTCACCGGCCAGCTTGGGGGAGATAACCTCTTTCACCGTCAATCCTCCTATGATAGGGATAAAGCTTCCTTCCAACCTCATTATCTGAAGATTTTCTCCCTGCGCTATCAGATTGAAACCCAGCTTACACCGACTTGCTATGGCGCTTCTATTCGTTTGGAGCAAAAGCAAGGCAAATCCCTCTCCCTCTACCTTCACGCTGCAGATGATTTAACAATTGAGCAGGTAGATAAGCAGACTCTAGCCCTGAGACAAGAAGGCAAAACAGAGACCAATAAAAATCCACTGATACTCTTCACCGCCCTACAAATAAATACGGATATTCTTGCTGTCAACCAAGAAAGCGGAGACTGGCGAATTGACTTAGCAAGCAGTCATGCTGACATCCAGCTAGCAACTTCTTTCATCTCGCCTTCTCAAGCTCTGCTTAATCTACCTCAAAAGGACTTTGATAGCTGTAAAGCAAGTGCCCAAGCAGACTGGGAAAATCTCCTCCATCGTTTTGACATACTAGAGACAGGAGAGGCTGACCGGACCTTCTTTGATCACTGCCTCTACAGACTCTTCCTCTTCCCACAGACTTTTTATGAAGTGAACGAGTCAGGGCAAACCATCCATATGGACCTGACTACTGGTACTGTCAAGCCCGGTATCCTCTTTAGCAATAATGGCTTCTGGGATACCTTCCGCACCACCTTCCCCCTCTTTGCCCTTGTCATACCGGAACACTATCACCTCTTTTTAGAAGGTTTCCTCAATAGCTACCGCGATACTGGGTTCCTTCCAAAATGGTTGGCTCCAGATGAACGTGGCATGATGCCTGGTACCCTGCTAGATGGCATTATCGCAGACAGCGCCTGCAAGGACATGGCCCCCGACCTAGAAAAAGAACTCCTTCAAGCCATGCTTGAAACAGCCACTAAGTCCGACCCTCTCGGCATCAATGGCCGCCACGGACTAGCCCAATACCAAGAACTGGGCTACCTCTCTACCGACCACCACGAAAGTGTCAGTCACACCCTTGACTACGCCTATAGCGATTTTTGTATCGCCAGCTGTGCCGAAAAGCTTGGTCAGAATGACATCGCGGAAACATATAGAACTGCGTCTCAAAATTACCGTCATCTATTTGATGCTGAAACAGGTTACATGCGAGCGCGAGATAGTCAAGGAAACTTCCGCCCTGACTTCTCTCCCTATAGTTGGGGACGCGACTACGCCGAATGCTCTGCCATTCAAGCGACTTTAGGCGTTCTCCACGACATCCCAGGTTTGCGTCAACTCATGGGTGGAAAAGAAGCCTTCAGCCACTATCTTTTGAAAGCCTGTCAGGACGCTCCTCTCTTTGAAACCACCGGCTATGGTTACGAGATTCACGAGATGAGCGAGATGGCTACCGCTCCTTTTGGGCAAATCGCCATTTCCAACCAACCGAGCTTCCACATCCCTTATCTCTTCCGCTACAGCGACTACCCTGACTACACTGCTCTACTCATCAAAACCTTGCGTCAGAAAGCCTTTCACCCCAGCTGGGAAGCCTATCCTGGCGATGAGGACAATGGCAGTCTCTCTGCTTGGTACATCTGGTCAGCTCTTGGATTCTACCCGATCTGTCCGGGCAAGCCAAGTTACGATCTCGGAATTCCTCTCTTTGACCACCTCCGTATCTACCTAGCCAAGGAAAATAAATGGCTGGATATCCATGCCGAGCAAAACCACAGCCATTTCAACTTTGTCAAAGAATGCCGATTGGACAAGGCTCCTGTATCTAGCATTCAACACCAAGACCTCTTGAAAGCTGAGCAACTGACCTTCACCCTCAGCTGGCTACCAAATCACTCCTAAC
>NZ_AJRE01000102.1:0-4421 GCF_000296955.1 Streptococcus sp. GMD4S | reverse complement strand
GAGTCAATAATGAGGAAGTCTGGCTGAATTCTTTCTACTTCTGCGCGAACACTCTGCATATTGGTCTCTGCATAGAGATAAAACTCACTATCAATATCACCCAAGCGCTCTGCACGGAGTTTAATCTGCTGGGCAGACTCCTCCCCACTGACATAGAGAACAGTCCCTACTTGGGACAGCTGAGTTGAAACTTGTAGGAGAAGGGTTGATTTCCCAATCCCAGGATCCCCACCGATGAGGACGAGACTTCCTGGTACCACTCCGCCTCCAAGCACACGGTTGAATTCCTCCATATCCGTCTTGGTTCGATTGACATTGATGGAAGTCACCTCAGCCAGTTTCATGGGCTTGGTTTTCTCACCTGTCAAGGACACACGCGCATTCTTGACCTCTGCAACCTCAACCTCTTCTACAAAAGAAGACCAAGACCCACAGTTTGGACAGCGTCCTAAATACTTAGGTGAGTTGTACTCACAATTTTGACATACAAATGTCGCTTTTTTCTTAGCTATAATAATTCTCCTTTTACGGTTACTCCGAAAGAATGCCACTTATACAATGTATTTTGAAATTTATTCTGGTTGGCAACTCCGACAGCAGACAAATCGACAGAAACCTGATAATTCTCCTTGACAGCTGCCAAAACGGAAGCCTTGACACAGAAATTGCCATCTACCCCTATAAACTCTATGCTCTTAGCACCATTTCCCTCTAAAAAATCTTTTAAATCTGGATTAGTAAAGCAAGAAGCCCGACACTTCTCAAAGATACGAGAAGATACAACTAACAAGTTGGTCGCAAATTTCTTCTTTCTATCTTTTCTCTCCCAGAAAAAACGATTGAGAATATAGATAACTCGGTCGCTGGGATAAGTAGCAATTTTGTCATTTACAGCTGCAGTCAGTTCTTCATGATAGGCTTTTCCTACAGCAACATAATCTGACTGCATGTCTACAACTAATAAATAGTCTGCCATTTTATCCCTCTATTTCCCTGTCGATCCAAATCCACCAGTCCGCACGCCATCTGCCTCATCTCCATCTGCAATCAAGAAAGGAGCAAAGACAGCCTGAACCACACGTTCCCCAACTTCGAGAACCACTTCCTGATCAGTAATATTTTTCATCTGAGCAAAGATATGTCCTTCATTCCCTGGATTGCCATAATAGTCTCCGTCAATGACACCCACAGAGTTAATCAAGACCAAGCCTTTTTTACGAGGGTTTGAAGAACGGTCATAGAGATAGAGCACCTCTGTCGGTTGCATATAAGCCTTAACTCCTGTTGGGACCAATATAATCTCACCTGGCGCAATGACAGTTCGTTCGGCAACCTTTAAATCGTACCCAGCTGCATGAGCTGTCTCACGCTTAGGCAACAAATTTTCATCTGTAAAACTCGAAACCAATTCAAAACCACGAATTTTCATATTTTTCTCTTTTCTATAATCATTTATTCTAGGCTATTTTATCTTATTTATTCGAAAAAAGCACGAAAAAAGAGCACACAATTCACATCGCTTAGGGCTGCTGGATTCCTCCCCTGACCCGCTTCACGCAGAACTGTTGCTCCACTATTCATTATACCACATTCCCCTCTGTTTTTAAAGAGAAATTATTTTTTCCGTCGATTTCGGAAAAAGTCCTGCATAATCGCTGCACAGTCATCTTCCAAAATTCCCGTTTCTACCTCTACACGATGATTGAGACGCTCATCTGTCAAAATATCGTACAAGCTTCCAGCTGCACCAAATTTCTGATTCTTAGCCCCGTAGACTACCTTTGGAATACGGGCAAGCCCAATCGCCCCGCTACACATGACACAAGGCTCAATGGTCACAAAAAGCGTACAATCGAGCAGGCGCCAGCTCTCCTCACTCACATTCGCATTCTCTATAGCCATGATTTCTGCATGCATGACCGCCCGTTGCAACTCCTCGCGCGCATTATGCCCCCTACCAATGATTTCTCCATCCTTGACAATCACACAACCAATTGGAATTTCATCGTGTTCTAAGGCAATCTCAGCCTCTCTCAAAGCCTCTCTCATAAAGGCTTCTTTTTCTTCAACTGTATAATTCATCGTTCTTCTCTTTTCCTACTTGTCGATTTTATTATTATATCATGATTCTCAAGACAAAAAAAGCCACCGAATGCGGTGACTTAATAGGGAGATTATTATGAAAAAGAAAAGTTTAGGATATTTGTTACAACAAGTTAGGAGGTCTTCTTGTAACTGTCTATAGTATACCCAACCTGTCTTAAACTAATCTTAAAAATCTCCTATGACCAAACACTTTCTAAAATATTAGTTTGTTCACGACCGGGACCTACTGAGAAAGTTGAGATACGAACACCAACCAACTCGCTTACACGACGAACATAGTTACGTGCATTCTCAGGAAGGTCTTCTAAATTACGGACTCCAGTGATGTCTTCTGACCAACCTGGCAATTCCTCGTAGATTGGCTTGCAACGTTTCAACTGCTCAAGACTAGCAGGATAGTAATCAATACGTTGACCATCAAGATCATAGGCCACACAGATTTTCACAGTATCCAAACCACTCAAAACATCGATAGAGTTCAATGAAAGATTGGTAATCCCAGATACACGGCAGCTGTGACGCATCACAACTGAGTCAAACCAACCTACACGACGTGGACGACCAGTTGTTGTACCGTATTCATGACCTACTTCACGGATGCGATCCCCCACTTCATCAAATAATTCAGTTGGGAAAGGTCCGTCACCTACACGACTCGTATAGGCTTTACAAACACCTACAACCTTGTCAATCTTACTTGGGCCAACACCAGACCCAATTGTCACACCACCAGCGACAGGGTTTGACGACGTAACAAATGGATACGTACCTTGGTCGATATCTAGCATAACACCTTGCGCACCTTCAAACAGCACACGTTTGCCATTATCAAGCGCATCATTCAAGATAACGGATGTATCTGTCACGTATTGCTTGATTTGTTGACCATACTCATAGTATTCTTCAAAAATATCGTCAACTGAAATAGGGGTACTATCATATAATTTTTCAAACAAACGATTCTTTTCCGCAAGATTGCGTTCCAAACGTTCACGGAAAATATCCTTATCCAAAAGATCCGCAATACGAATTCCAACACGAGCAGCCTTATCCATATATGCTGGACCGATTCCCTTGATTGTAGTACCAATCTTATTGTCACCCTTAGCTTCTTCCTGCAAGCGATCCAACTCAATGTGGTAAGGCAAAATAACATGCGCACGATCAGAAATACGCAAATTATCTGTTGTCACACCTTCTTCATGAAGATAAGTCAACTCTTTCACAAGAGATTTAGGGTTTACAACCATACCGTTTCCAATAACTGAAATTTTTTCAGGGAAGAAAATTCCAGATGGAATCAAGTGCAACTTAAACTTTTTACCATCAATAACAATGGTATGACCTGCATTATCACCACCTTGGTAACGAGCAATCACTTCCGCATTGGCTGAAAGAAAATCTGTAATTTTCCCTTTACCTTCATCGCCCCATTGGGTACCTACAACAACAACTGAAGTCATAATAAAATTCGTCTGAGCTACTAGGAGCTCGTCCTTTCTCATATACATGGCAGGAATTTCACCCGCAATTATATCTTACAATTTATTATAAGAAAAAAACACTATTTTATCAAGAAGAAACAGTAGAAAAGATTTGGAAATTCTTTCATTTCTAAATACAGAAGCCTTTGATTATAAGCTAATTCTATATTTTTTAAAAACTAGCTACAACTATCGTTCGTAATTATGATATAGATGCTTCCTATTGGATAATAGTTGTACCACCTTGCAGGAATTTATCTAGATATAGACGATAAGCTGTTTTAAAGTGATATAGTGAAAAGTCCCTATCACTTTTTATTTTAAATCGGATTAAGTAATATAGTAAAAAACGAAGATGAAGTGATTCCCACTCTGAACAACTCTGGCCTAAAGAGACATATTCTTGTTCAACTAGTTTCAAAAAGACAAATGCTCGATCATAAAATTTCTGAAGCATATAAAAATTCCCTTTCTTATTAGTAACACTAGTCTAACAAAAAAAGGAACTAAAAAAGCTTCAAATCCTATAAAAGAAGAATTTAAAGCTAAACGAACTAAAAATAAAATAAAGAGGTAATTACAGATTTAAAAATTAAAATTTGAAATTTCAACAGTCCACTATATTTATAAATAAAAAAACGTTCAGTTGAACGTTTCGATTTATACTCCGCCAGTAGGACTCGAACCTACGACATCATGATTAACAGTCATGCGCTACTACCAACTGAGCTATGGCGGATAAAAGCTAAGCGACTTCCATATCTCACAGGGGGCAACCCCCAACTACTTCCGGCGTTCTAGGGCTTAACTACTGTGTTCGGCATGGGTACA
>NZ_AJRE01000101.1:0-4485 GCF_000296955.1 Streptococcus sp. GMD4S | reverse complement strand
TGGGCAAAATAGAGGGAAGTAAAGATGACGATGACAGGCTGCGCCAGATAGAGAGCATGCAAAGCTTCACTCAGAGCCTTTGTCTGGCCAACTGCTGTCTGACTGTAGTCAAGATTCATCAGAAAAAAAGGAACGACTACCAGAGCCACAAAGGCGGCACCAAGAACGAGATAGTAAGAACGAAACTTAATCCATTCACTTTTAAGCAGAGCTTTTATCATCAGTAGCGTCCTCCTAAATCCGTCTTCAAAAAGCGCAGAGAGGCCATGACGCCGATGACTAGCAACCATACGCTTATTATCAAGAGTCCTTGCAAGGGATTGTTGGCATATTGGGAAGTTGGCGTTGCAGCAAACAACTCTACTGCTGGCTGTGGCAAATATGCCCCCCAACTCGTGTGAGCAGCTAGGTAGTTTCCCAGATTATAGATCTGGGGTACGAGAAATAGCAGAGGAACTAGCATGGTCCGAGCCAATAAACCTAACAAAAATGAAAGGATCCCCAAGAGGGTTAGAGATAAGGTTTTCCACAAAATCAAACTCCAAGCTGCCTGATTGAGCAAAATCGGATCAAGCCCTTCCTTTCCTAAAGCCAGATGCATGACCATATAGCTCAAATAAATGGATAACAAGCTAATGATGAGTGAAAACAAACCAAAGGTCAATATTTTCCCCATAAGTAGCTTCAAGCGGTTATTACAAGCCAATAGACTGGTTCGCAAGCTATGAGACTGAAATTCCATAGCTCCCAAAATTCCAGCTAAAATGACCAAAACCATGACCGCCATAGAAGCCCCGTTGAGACCTAGATATTCCAGCGGATCAATGGCGTTTATCAGATTAGGAACCGTCTCAGGTGTAGCATCCAAGCCGATAGACAGATATTGTCGGCCCTCCAACCAGGATACGACAGGCACCAATAGTAGCATGAAGGCCACACTCACTTTGAAAGCCTTGATTGATCGGATTTTCAACCATTCTGAATGCAATAAGGACATCGTCTCTTTCATCTTAAACCTCCTCTGTTAAGTCGAAGAAGAGCTCTTCTAAACTATCTGTTCCTTGTAATACATCTTCTAGCGTTCCCTGTTCGATAATTTGCCCATGATGAATCAAGACTACATCATCTGTTACCATTTGTACCTCAGACAGGATATGAGAGGATAGAAGGACGGTTTTCCCAAAATCAGCCTGCTGGCGAATGAACCTTCTAAACCACTTAATCCCACTTGGATCTAGTCCATTAGTCGGCTCATCTAATATAAGAAACTGAGGATCACCTAGTAAAGCTACTGCCAACCCCAGGCGCTGCCCCTCTCCTAGAGACAGGCTTGATAAGAAATCCTTTTTCTTATGAGCGATCCCAGTCATATCCAATACCTCATCAATCCGAAACTTCGGAATAGCATTACTTGCAGCAATAATATGCAGATGGTCGTAAACCTTTCTATTTGGCAGACCTCCAATACCGTCAAAAGCTGCACCTACTGTTTTGAGAGGATAAATCATTGACTGATAGGTTTGTCCATCAAAAGTCGCAGTTCCTGCTGTCGCCCGATCTAAGCCCAAGAGAATCCTCAAGGTCGAGCTTTTTCCTGCACCATTATGTCCTAGAAAAGCCGTAATGCGACCACTCCTAGCTGTAAAAGAAATATCCTTTAAAATTTGCTTGTCTCCATATTTTTTAGAAACACGATCAATTTTTACAATATGTTCCATACTGAACTCCTTTATCTTTATTTTCTCCAGTATACCCAATCTAGTTCAGAATTAGTTCAGAGATTAAACAGAAATTTCAGAAAAAGTTGATCCACTTTTCAAAAGTCACCTGAGTTCCACTAGAAAAACTAAACTTTTCTTTCACAAGGTATTCTTCTCTCCATTCTTTCTTTATAATTCTGAGGTTTATGTATAGAGACTTTATTATAAAAAGTCATTTATCAAACTCCATCAACAGCACCCTTTATGTTATAATGAAAGAAGAAAACTGAAAGGATTTACCATGTCAAAAGAAGTTATTGTTGAAAGTTTTGAACTTGACCACACCATTGTTAAAGCACCTTATGTTCGCTTGATTGGGGAAGAAACGGGGCCAAAGGGAGACATCATCTCCAACTTTGATATTCGCTTGGTACAGCCAAATGAAGACTCTATCCCTACTGCTGGGCTTCACACTATCGAACACCTCTTGGCCAAACTCATCCGTACCCGAATTGACGGCATGATTGACTGTTCACCATTTGGTTGTCGCACAGGCTTCCACATGATTATGTGGGGTCGCCATACCAGTGCTGAAATTGCAGCTGTTATCAAGGATTCGCTCAAGGAAATTGCTGAAACCACTACTTGGGAAGATGTCCCTGGAACAACCATCGAATCTTGCGGAAACTACAAGGACCACAGCCTCTTTTCTGCTAAAGAATGGGCAAAACTCATCCTGGAACAAGGAATCTCAGATGATGCCTTTGAGCGCCATGTCATCTAAACACAAAAAGGAACCAGCTTTTAGCTAGTTCCTTCTTTTTTTATTCTCAAAATCTTGAGTTAGGCTTTTTCACGAATAACCAAAACGCCATCTTCCATATCTGCTTCCAAATGTTTAGCATCTAGATGATCCAAGTGGAAGTCCGTCACCTTATCACGAATTTGTTGTTCAACCACGCGACGGAGAGGACGAACACCCATAACTTCGTCATAGCCTTCTTCTGTGATAAAGTCCTTAGCTGCTTGGCTGACTTCCAAATCAATGTCTTTCTTAGCCAAGGTTTGGTTGACTTCAGCCAACATCAAGTCCACAATCTTAGAAAGGTCTTCCTTATTCAAGTGTGAGAACTCGATAACTGCGTTAAAGCGGTTAAGGAATTCTGGACGGAAGTATGGTTTCAAACGATCCATTAATTCTGGTTTATCTGCATCTTCTGTCAAGTTAGCTTCATAGCCAAATCCAGCATTTGATGTCGCGATAATGACCGTGTTCTTGAAGTTCACTGTATTTCCTTGACCATCAGTCAAACGACCGTCATCCAAGACCTGAAGGAGAAGGGTGATTACTTGAGGATCCGCCTTTTCAATTTCGTCCAAGAGAATGATAGAGTAAGGATTACGACGAACACGTTCTGTCAAAGTATTGCTATTGTCATCATAACCCACATAACCTGCTGTTGTACCGATTAACTTAGATACAGCTGTGCGGTCACTGTATTCAGACATATCCAAACGAATGATAGCATCCTTAGTTCCAAACATATCCAGTGCCAATTGCTTAGCGAGCTCGGTCTTACCAACCCCAGTTGGACCTACAAAGAGGAAGCTACCGATTGGGCGATTGCCTTCATCAAAACCAGCACGGTTACGACGAATAGCACGAGCCACTGCTTCTACTGCCTTGTCTTGGCCGATAACCTTGTGTTCCAAACGATGAGCCATATCTTTTAGGCGTTCGATATCAGATGCCCCCATTTGAGAAACTGGGATACCAGTCATACGCTCTACGGACTCGGCCACATCATTGACAGTGGCAGTCACTTTCATGTCTTCTGTGTGGTTTTCGACTTTTTTCTCTAATTCTGCAATGCGAGTTTTAGCATTGAGAGCTGCTTCAAAGTCTTCTGCCTCAACTGCTTTTTCTTGCTTGTCTTTTTCTGCCTCAATTTCCCGTTCAACAGCATGCACATCTGTTACAGGATGTTGAGCTGCCAAGTGAGCAGCCGTTACGTCTACAAGGTCAATAGCCTTATCTGGCAAGCTACGTTGAGGAATGTATTGGATAGAATAATCCACTGCTGCTTTCAAGACTTCGTCTGGCAAGATGACATTGTGGTGTTGTTGATAGAGGTCACGAATCCCTTGAAGGATTTTAAAGGTATCCTCTGCTGAAGGAGCATTGACCTTGACTTCGTTGAAACGACGAGCAAGAGCTGCATTTTTCAAGATGGTGTTACGGTATTCGTCTTGAGTTGTCGCTCCAATAACGGTCAATTCACCACGAGAGAGAGCTGGCTTGAGAATGTCCGCAAGCCCTTTAGAACCACTGTCTCCTCCGATTGAGCCAGCGCCAAGGATTTGGTGAATTTCATCAAAGAAGAGGATAATATTCCCTGCTTCTTTCACCTCATTGACTAGATTTTGAACGTTTTCTTCAAAGCTACCACGGTATTGAGTACCAGCCTCAAGACCTGAGATATCAATAGAAATAATTTCCTTGTTCTTGATGGCAGCCGGAACATCTCCATTCACAATAGCTTGTGCTAGACCTTCGACAACGGCTGTCTTACCAACACCTGCATCTCCGACCAAAACAGGATTATTTTTCGTACGACGCGAGAGGATTTCAGATGTTTCTTGAATTTCCTTGTTTCGTCCAATAACAGGATCCAACTTGCCTTCACGAGCTTCCGCTGTCAAGTTACGACCTAGTTTAGCAAGGACACCGTCTTGTTTCATACCTGAAGCGTGTTGTTGCATTTGTGCATCAGATTCTGCATTA
>NZ_AJRE01000100.1:0-4625 GCF_000296955.1 Streptococcus sp. GMD4S | reverse complement strand
GTTTGATCTACAGGCATATCCAAGTGGATTGGGAATTTCACACCTTCCGCTTGAAGGGCCGCCTTAGCTTTAGCGAACTCTGCTTTGGCTTTGTCAGGATTGTAGAGTCCATCTTGGGCATCATCCAAGTTTACGTTGCTCCACTCATCTCCATAGGTCACCAATTTTTCCTTAACTAATTCCCCAAAGTTTTTCCCATCTGCCTGTACAAATGTAGGAGGAACAAATAAGTTACGAAGCAGTTTAGTAGCCCCGCTTGCACCATTTACTTGAGAAGCGTAGGCTGTTCTGTCAAAACCAAATGCAATAGCTTGACGGAAGTCCTTATTCAAAAGTGCCTTCTTGGTTGATACTTTTTCCTCATCTGTTGTCTTAGAAGTGTACTTATAAGACTGGCGATCGATATTTGTGCCTACTAAATAAGTAGTAGAATCTTGTTGGGTATAAACGATATTGTCTTTGAATGTTTTTTCAGTCTCTGAGTAACTAGCACTTGTTGGGAAGAGGCGAGCCATTGTAAAGCTACCGTCTTTGAAAGCTTCAGTTGGCTTATTAGTATCTTGACCATCCCAGAAGGATAATTTTACTTTATCAAGATGGACATTGTCTTTGTCCCAATAGTTTGGATTCTTTTCGAACTCGACTGATGATTTGGCTACGATTGATTTGAGTAAGAATGGTCCATTATAGAGAATGCTGCTTGGGTCCGTACCTTTAGCAAAGTCATCCCCTTTAGAGTTCAAAAATTCTTCATTAACAGGAGCCAGAACACCCATTGTTGTCTTAGAATTCCAGAAACTTTCTGGCTTGTTCAATGTGTATTGAACGGTATAATCATCAAGAGCTTTGATTCCTACTTGAGAAAAATCTGTAATTTCTCCTTTGACGTAAGCATCCAATCCCTTGATAGATTCCTGAACCAGGTAAAGACCATCTGATTTCTTATCAGCAGCATACTTAAGACCAGTTACAAAGTCTTGAGCTTTAACTTCTGCATACTCCTCACCTTCAGATGTATACCATTTTGCATCCTTTCGGAGTGTATACGTATAAGTCAATCCATCCTTAGATACAGACCAATCCTCAGCCATAGACGGTACAAAGTTACCATAGCGGTCATTTTCAAGCAAGCCATCGATAACGTTACTAGTAATATTTGCTGTAGCTGCCTTACCAGTTGTCAAATAGTTTAGGTTATCAGGATCCGTTTCGTAAATGTATGAGAATGTTTTCTCACCTTTAGCATTTGAACTTGATCCAGAGCAGGCTGCAAGAGTCGCAGCTGCCAATAACGTCACACCCGCAAGGGCAAGTAGTTTTGAACTTTTCATTGTTTTCTCCTTTAAAACTTTCACCCCATTATAGTCCCTTTTCAGAAACATGTCAATAAAATTTTCAGAATTTTTGAATTAATTTGGTAAATTCTGAAAAATAAGTTTTCTATTATAAAATTATGATTCTCTAATACTATATTTTTATATCTTAAACCAGCAAAACAAGGACCGAAAATCAGATTTTTTATCATTTTTTTGCTATGATTAGATAGAAGAAAAGTTAAGGAGAAGACAATGATATTAATTACAGGTTCAAATGGTCAACTCGGTACCGAACTACGTTATTTACTAGATGAACGAAATGTGGACTATGTTGCAGTGGATGTGGCCGAAATGGATATCACTAATGCTAAAATGGTTGAGAAAGTCTTTGCTGAGATTAAGCCAACTTTAGTCTATCATTGTGCAGCTTATACTGCTGTTGATGCAGCAGAAGACGAGGGGAAAGAACTGGATTTTGCCATCAACGTAACTGGAACTGAAAATGTAGCCAAGGCCTCTGAGAAATACGGATCTACTCTGGTCTATATCTCGACAGACTATGTCTTTGATGGAAAGAAACCCGTCGGACAAGAGTGGGAAGTCGATGACCTACCTGATCCGCAAACAGAGTACGGGCGTACCAAGCGAATGGGGGAGGAACTTGTTGAAAATCTTACGTCACAGCATTACATTATCCGGACTGCTTGGGTCTTTGGAAATTATGGTAAAAACTTTGTCTTTACCATGCAAAATCTAGCCAAATCCCATAAAACACTCACAGTAGTCAACGACCAACACGGCCGCCCAACCTGGACACGAACCTTGGCCGAATTCATGACCTATTTGACTGATAATCAAAAAGAGTTTGGCTACTACCACTTATCAAATGACGCAGCGGAAGACACCACTTGGTATGACTTCGCTGTCGAGATTCTTAAAGACAGTGATGTCGAAGTAGTACCAGTAGACTCCAGCAAGTTTCCTGCCAAGGCTAAACGACCTCTCAACTCAACCATGAGTTTAGTCAAAGCGAAGGCGACAGGTTTCGTCATTCCAACCTGGCAAGCTGCCCTTAAAGAGTTTTATAAACAAGAAATAAGAGAATAAAAGATTACGACATACATAAAAAGCAAGAGAACTCAAAGTCTCTTGCTTTTTAGTATGCATTTAGTTAATCACTTGTTGCGTTTTAGCATAATTAGCTTCTACTGCTTCTTTGTCAGATTTCCACCAGTCTTGGTTGTCTGTGTACCACTTGATGGTCTCTTTGAGACCTGCTTCAAAGTTGGTAAACTCTGGTTTCCACCCTAGTTCATCACGAAGCTTGCTAGCGTCGATAGCATAACGAAGGTCGTGACCAGCTCGGTCCGTCACATGGTCATAAGCATCAGCTGGTTGCCCCATTTCCTTGAGAATGAGTTCCAGGACTTCCTTATTGTTCTTCTCACCATCCGCACCAATCAAGTAGGTTTCACCAATTTGACCCTTTGTCAAAATTGTCCAAACACCTGATGAATGGTCATTGGTGTGAATCCAGTCACGGACATTTTTACCTTCACCGTAGAGTTTTGGCTTGATTCCACTCAAAATATTGGTGATTTGGCGCGGAATGAACTTCTCGATATGTTGGTAAGGACCATAGTTGTTTGAACAGTTAGAAATAGTCGCTTTAACACCAAATGAGCGAACCCAAGCTTTGACAATCAAGTCTGAAGCTGCTTTGGTTGATGAGTAAGGCGAGCTGGGATTGTACTTGGTTTCAGCCGTAAATTTCTCACCTGGACCTTCTCCATGACCTGGCAAATCTTCACGCAGAGGCAGATCCCCATAGACTTCGTCAGTTGACACATGGTGGAAACGAAGGTCGTATTTACGTGCTGCTTCCAAAAGAGTGTAGGTCCCGATGAAGTTGGTATGGATAAAGGGACTCGGATCATTGAGCGAGTTGTCATTGTGACTTTCTGCCGCATAATGAACGATAGCATCCGCTTCAGCTGCCAGCTTGTCTACCAAGACTGCATCAGCAATATCTCCAACAACCAACTCAACACGATCACCTATAATTTCTTCAATATTGGCACGATTACCCGCATAAGTCAGCTTGTCCAGCACTGTCACATGAACATCTGGAAAGTTTTTGTAAACATAATGAACAAAGTTAGAACCGATAAAACCAGCTCCACCTGTCACGATGATATTTTTGTATTCAGTCATTTTTATTCCCTAATTTTTTTACAAATCTTCTTTTCTCAGAGGTTTTACATCCTTAAGCAGTGGATGATGTTTATCAGCTTCTGAGACTTCTGCTGCTTCTAGGTTTTCCCACTCAATGCCCAAAGCTGGGTCTGCATAGTTGACAAAAGCATATTTAGGCTTGAGTTCAAGTGCCCAATAGTCATTGACCAGATAGCTATAAGAAACTGTATCCGAGAGGACTTGGAAACCATTGGCTACGCCGCGAGGGACAAAGATTCCCTTACTTGCATCAATCTCGGTCTGATAAACATTTCCAAAAGTCTCACCTTCACGTAGGTCAACCCAAGAACCCAGAACCTTGCCACCATCTGCTACTGAGATGTACTTATCCCAAGGTTCAGCATGGAGTCCTCGAAGAACATTTTTGCGAGAAAAGCTGACGTTATTTTGCAGTTTTCCTTCAGCAAAGAAGCTTTCAGGAAAACCAAGCGGTAGCATCTTTTCTTTCTGGAAATTTTCCTTAAACCAGCCACGATTGTCACCATGAACTGGAATGTCGAACTCTAACAAACCTGGAATGGCATCAATCTTGTGCACTGCAAGTGTTTTGCCGAAAAAATTATCTGTCATCTAGATTTCTCCAATCAAACGAAGCAAGTATTGCCCGTATTCATTCTTCTTGAGAGGTTGCGCCAACTTCAGCACATCTTCGCGGCTGATATAACCCATTCGGTAGGCAATTTCTTCCAGATTGGCAACCTGAACATTTTGCATTCGTTGAACCGTTTCGATATATTGGGAAGCCTCTAACAAGCTCTCATGCGTCCCTGTATCCAACCAGGCAAAACCACGCCCCATAACTTCAACTGACAAATCCCCACGCTTCAAATAAGCATTGTTAACATCTGTGATTTCCAACTCTCCACGAGCACTCGGTTTTATCTGTTTGGCAATCTCCACAACATCATTGTCATAGAAATAAAGACCAGTCACTGCATAGTTAGAGCGAGGATTCTCCGGTTTTTCTTCTATGGAAATAGCATTCATGTCTGTATCAAACTCGACCACACCAAAACGCTCTGGATCCTTCACTTGGTAGCCAAAAACAGTCGC
>NZ_AJRE01000099.1:0-4711 GCF_000296955.1 Streptococcus sp. GMD4S | reverse complement strand
ACCTTCTACGCTCGTTCTTTTTTAAGAAAATATGCCTGGGCAGTAGAGTTAGATGAAGGAATTGTTTTGGATGCCTACGATTCAGGCAGTATGATTACCTACGAAGAGGTAGATGTCGATGAAGAAGACTTGTCTGGTCGCAGACGATCAAATAAGAAAAAAACGTCTTATCTCCCCTTGTTTTATTTCGTTCTATTTGCTTTGTCAATTTTAATTTTTGTCACTTACTATGTTTGGAACTACATCCAAACTCAGCCAAGTCCTTCTTCAGCTAATTATAGCGTTGTGAACTCGACTAGTTCCACAATCTCATCTAGTTCATCTTCTAGTAGTCAGACGTCTAGCTCGTCTTCTACTACGGAATCAACTATTACAGTGTCAGGCGAAGGAAACCGCATTGAAGCTCGGTATAAAACGAGTAAGGAAACCGCTACTGTTCAACTGGCAGTATCAGATGCAACTAGTTGGGTAAGTGTTTCAGGAAGTGAGCTGGAGGGTGGTGTGACACTGTCCGCAGACAATAAGAATGTAAAAACAACAGTTTCAACTAAGAACCCCGTTACCATTACTTTAGGTGTAGTGAAGGGAGTTACTGTGACTGTGGACAATCAAACGATTGACACCTCGAAGCTGACAACTCAGACTGGAACTGTGACACTTACATTTACTACAGATTAAGGAAAAATCAATGAAAAAAGAACAAATTCCTAATGTATTAACTATTGGTAGAATTCTCTTTATACCTCTCTTTATTCTTATTTTGACTTTGGGCCATTCACAAGGCAGTCATTTGCTGGCAGCGATCATCTTTGCAGTTGCTAGTATAACGGATTATCTTGATGGTTACCTTGCTCGTAAATGGAATGTAGTTAGCAACTTTGGAAAGTTTGCTGATCCGATGGCCGATAAGCTGTTGGTTATGTCAGCTTTTATCATGTTGATTGAGTTAGGTATGGCTCCAGCTTGGGTTGTTGCTATTATCATCTGTCGTGAACTTGCGGTGACAGGCTTGCGTTTGTTGCTTGTTGAGACGGGAGGGACAGTTCTAGCAGCAGCGATGCCAGGGAAAATCAAGACCTTTAGCCAGATGTTTGCCATTATCTTTTTGCTCTTACATTGGAATTTAATTGGTCAGCTGTTGCTTTATATCGCTTTGTTTTTCACTATCTACTCTGGTTATGATTATTTCAAGGGTAGCGCTCATGTATTCAAAGGGACATTTGGTTCGAAATGAAATCGATTATTGAAGTAAAAGATCTGTCTTTTCGTTACAAGGAAGACCAGGATCATTATGATGTTAATAATGTCTCGTTTCACGTGAAACGGGGAGAATGGCTTTCAATTGTAGGTCATAATGGGAGTGGAAAATCGACAACTATCCGTTTGATTGATGGATTGCTTGAAGCAGACTCTGGGGAAATCTGGATAGATGGCCAACTGCTGTCCTCTGAGAATGTTTGGGATTTGCGTCGACAAATTGGTATGGTTTTTCAAAATCCAGATAACCAATTTGTGGGGGCAACTGTTGAAGATGATGTCGCCTTTGGTTTAGAAAACCAGGGACTTCCTCGTGAAGAAATGAAGAAGAGAGTGGCTGAATCTTTGGAGTTGGTAGGTATGCTGGACTTTAAGAAGAGAGAACCAGCTCGTTTATCTGGTGGACAAAAACAACGGGTGGCTATTGCGGGAGTTGTTGCCCTGAGGCCAGCTATTTTGATTTTGGACGAGGCAACAAGTATGTTGGATCCTGAGGGACGCAGAGAACTGATTCAGACAGTTCAAGAGATTCGAAAAGACCACCAGATGACAGTCGTCTCCATTACACATGATTTAGAGGAAGTTGCGATGAGTGACCGTGTCTTGGTCATGAAAAAAGGCCAAGTGGAGTCAACCAGCAGCCCAAGAGAACTTTTTTCTCGGGATGACCTTGACCAGATAGGGTTAGATGAGCCTTTTACTAATCAATTGAGAGAATCTTTGAGAGAGACTGGTTATCAGTTGCCGGATGGCTATTTGACAGAAGGAGAGCTAGAGGACAAGTTATGGGAATTACTCTAGAAAATGTGAGCTTTACCTATCAAGAGGGGACTCCCCTATCTTCATCAGCCTTGACTGATGTTTCTTTGACGATTGAGGATGGTTCCTATACAGCTTTAGTAGGGCACACAGGTAGTGGGAAATCAACGATTTTACAGCTTTTAAATGGCCTATTGGTACCAAGTAAGGGTTCTGTTCGAGTTTTTGATACCGTCATTACCCCTACATCAACCAATAAAGAAATTCGTCAGATTCGAAAGCAAGTTGGTCTAGTGTTTCAATTTGCTGAAAATCAGATTTTCGAAGAGACTGTTTTGAAAGATGTCGCATTTGGACCGCAAAATTTTGGAGTTTCTGAGGAAGAGGCCAAGAAAATTGCGCGTGAAAAGTTAGCCTTGGTAGGCATCGATGAGTCACTCTTTGAGCGCAGTCCTTTTGAACTTTCGGGTGGTCAGATGAGACGTGTGGCTATAGCAGGTATGCTAGCCATGGAGCCAACTGTCTTAGTTTTGGATGAGCCTACAGCTGGACTAGATCCTCTGGGCAGAAAAGAATTGATGACCTTGTTTAAAAAACTCCACCTTTCTGGAATGACAATCGTTCTGGTAACGCATTTGATGGATGATGTAGCTACGTATGCTGATCAGGTCTATGTTATGGAAAAGGGGCGTTTAGTCAAAAGTGGCAAACCGAGTGATGTTTTCCAAGATGTAGCCTCTATGGAAAAGGTGCAGTTAGGTGTGCCTAAAATCACAGCCTTTTGTAAACGTTTGGCAGATAGAGGTGTAGCTTTTAAAAAATTGCCAATCAAGATAGAGGAGTTTAAGGAGTCGCTAAATGGATAGTATGATTTTAGGGCGTTATATACCGGGGGATTCCATCATTCATCGCTTGGATCCGCGTAGTAAATTGCTTGCCATGATCCTGTTGATTTTGATTGTATTTTGGGCCAATAATCCTCTCACCAATCTCGTTCTGTTTGTAGCGACAGGTATATTTATCGCTTTGTCAGGCGTTTCCCTTTCATTTTTCATTCAGGGATTAAAATCCATGTTCTTCTTGATCGCTTTTACGACTCTTTTTCAGCTCTTTTTCATTTCAAGTGGAAATGTCCTATTTGAGTTTTCTTTTATAAAAATAACGGATTATGCTTTGCAACAAGCGGGAATCATTTTCTGTCGTTTTGTGTTGATTATTTTCTTTTCAACCTTGCTAACATTAACGACCATGCCTTTGAGTCTGGCAGCCGCAGTTGAAGCTCTTTTAGCACCGCTGAAACGTGTGAAAGTTCCCGTTCATGAAATTGGTCTTATGTTATCAATGAGTTTGCGTTTTGTTCCAACCTTGATGGATGACACAACGCGAATTATGAATGCTCAAAAAGCCCGTGGAGTTGACTTTGGCGAAGGTAGCATCGTGCAAAAGGTAAAGGCTATGATTCCAATTTTAATTCCTCTTTTTGCGACGAGCTTAAAGCGTGCAGATTCATTGGCAATAGCCATGGAAGCGCGTGGTTATCAGGGAGGAAAGGGTAGAAGTCAGTATAGACAGTTGAGATGGAGTCAAAAGGATACACTGGCAATTCTTGTGATTTTGATACTGGGATGTTTCTTATTTTTCTTAAAATCTTAGCAGGTTTGTAGGATTGATAAGAAGCTCACAGTAGCAGGTTTTTAGTATAAAGGTAGGAATATGAACCGTTTTAAAAAATCAAAATATCTAATCATCGTTTTTGTCACAGTTCTGGCAGTTTCTGTTCTATTAGTGACAACCTATTCAAGCGCTATTGTGACGAAACTAGGAGATGGGATTTCCTTAGTAGATAGAATTGTTCAAAAACCCTTTCAGTGGTTTGATACTTTCAAATCGGATTTGGGACATTTGACGCAGACTTACAATGAAAATGAGAGTCTAAAAAAACAGCTCTATCAACTAGAGGTGGAGTCTAATCAATCAGAAAGTTTAAAAAATGAAAATGAACAATTACGTCAGTTGCTGGATATGAAGTCAAAATTGCAGGCTACAAAAACCATTGCAGCAGATGTGATTATGCGGGCTCCAGTATCTTGGAAACAAGAGTTAACAATTGATGCGGGAAGTTCAAAAGGAGCTTCTGAAAATATGTTGGCCATTGCAAACGGGGGTTTGATTGGTAGTGTTTCAAAGGTGGAGGATCATTCAACAACGATCAACCTATTGACAAACACCGAAAATTCAGACAAAATTTCTGTTAAAATCCTGCATGGTTCTACTGAAATTTACGGGATTATCGTTGGTTATGATAAGGAATCTGAACTGCTTAAAATTAGTCAATTAAACAGCAACAGCGACATTAGCGCGGGAGACAAGGTGACTACAGGGGGGCTTGGAAACTTTAATGTTAAGGATATCCCTGTTGGAGAGGTTGTTGCTACAACACACAGCAGTGATTATCTAACAAAGGAAGTAACAGTAAAGTTAAGTGCTGACACCAAAAATCTTCACGTGGTAGAGTTAGTGGGGAATTAGCAATGAGACTGTTAAAACAAATTGGTATTTTCTTTTTACTCCCTTTTGTCGTACTAATTGATGCACATATTGGACAATTAGCGGGATCCTTCTTCCCTCACTTTCATTTAGCAAGTCATTTTCTGTTTTTATTTCTCTTGTTTGAGACAATTGAGGTTTCAGAATA
>NZ_AJRE01000098.1:0-4732 GCF_000296955.1 Streptococcus sp. GMD4S | reverse complement strand
CCTTTGATACAGACTTGATGATCGAGCAGATTAAGGAATTGTTGGCAGGGCGCCCGGTGGACATTCCAACTTATGACTATACAGAGCATACACGGAGTAGCAAGGCCTATCGTCAGGAGCCTCAGGATGTCTTTATCGTTGAGGGGATTTTGGTCTTGGAGGATAAGCGTCTGCGCGATTTGATGGATATCAAGATTTTTGTGGATACAGATGATGACGTGCGTATTATTCGTCGTATCAAGCGTGATATGGAAGAGCGTGGCCGTAGTCTAGATAGCGTTATTGATCAGTATTTGGGTGTGGTCAAACCTATGTACCACCAGTTTATCGAGCCAACCAAGCGTTATGCTGATATCGTCATTCCTGAAGGGGTCAGCAATACCGTTGCTATTGACCTTTTGACGACCAAGATTGCAAAGATTTTGGAAGAAGCGAGAAACAGCAAATAATCAGATGAGGAGGCCTAGCCTCCTTTTTCTATTTTTCCTTTAGTTTCAGTAGGAAAAAGGTGATTTTTAAGCATGTTTTTGGTATAATAATACCCATGGAAAAGCAAGAAAATGAATAGTAGGTGGAGATGGAAAAGTATTTATCGGTAACAACTTTGACCAAGTATCTGAAAATGAAATTCGATAAAGACCCTTACTTGGAACGGGTCTATTTAACTGGTCAAGTTTCCAACTTTCGTAAACGACCTACTCACCAATATTTTTCCCTAAAAGATGACAATGCAGTTATTCAAGCGACCATCTGGTCTGGGATTTATCAGAAATTAGGCTTTGACCTGGAAGAAGGTATGAAGATTAATGTGATTGGGCGTGTGCAGGTCTATGAACCAAGCGGTAGCTACTCTATCATCATTGAGAAAGCTGAGCCTGATGGGGTTGGGGCGCTAGCGATTCAGTTTGAACAACTCAAGAAGAAACTGACAGAAGAAGGTCTGTTTCAAGAGAGATTCAAGCAACCTCTTCCCCAATTTTCTAAGAAAATCGGTGTGGTAACCAGTCGCAGTGGAGCCGTTATTCGAGATATTATCACGACTGTCAGCAGACGTTTTCCTGGTGTTGATATCCTTCTCTATCCGACCAAGGTACAAGGTGATGGAGCTGCGGAGGAAATTGCTCGAAATATTGCGCGTGCCAATCAACGTGAGGACCTAGATGTTCTCATTATTGGTCGTGGTGGGGGTTCCATCGAGGATCTCTGGGCCTTTAACGAAGAGATCGTGGTACGGGCTATTTTTGAATCCCGTTTGCCCATCATCTCTAGTGTTGGTCATGAGACGGATGTGACCTTGGCGGATTTTGTGGCAGATAGACGGGCTGCGACGCCAACAGCTGCGGCTGAATTGGCAACGCCTGTGACCAAGTTGGATCTCTTGAGCCATTTACAAAATCAAGAAAAACGGATGGCAACAGCAGTCCGAAATGTCCTATCTAAGAAACAAGAAGCTCTGAAAAAATGCAGTCAGTCAGTTATCTTTAGACAGCCAGAGCGCTTGTATGATGGTTATTTGCAACGGTTAGATCAACTACAACTGCGCTTAAAACAAAGTTTGCGAACACGGATTTCTGATAACAGACAACTAGTCCAAGCAAGGACGCATCGACTGGTCCAACTATCACCTATTACCAAAATCCAGCGTTATCAAGACCGTCTAGGTCAGTTGGACAAGCTCCTACGCAGCCAAATGGCGCTGGTTTATGATGCCAAGGTTGCTGAAGTCAAGCGACTTTCAGAAGCTTTGATGATGTTGGATACCAGTCGAATCGTGGCTCGTGGTTATGCAATTGTCAAAAAAGAAGAGTCCGTAGTCGATTCTGTTGAGATGTTGAATAAAAAAGATCAAGTGACGCTTTTGATGCGAGATGGTCAAGTAGAATTAGAGGTTAAAGATGTCAAAACAAAAGAAATTTGAGGAAAATCTAGCAGAACTGGAGACCATTGTCCAAAGTTTAGAAAATGGTGAAATTGCTTTAGAAGATGCGATTGCTGCCTTTCAAAAGGGAATGGTCTTGTCAAAAGAGCTCCAAGCGACGCTGGACAAGGCTGAAAAGACCTTGGTTAAGGTCATGCAAGAAGACGGGACAGAAAGTGATTTTGAATGAAGAAGCAAGAAAAATTAGCTCTTGTTGAATCGGCTTTGGAAGATTTTTATGGAGACCAGCAGTTTGCCTCTAGTTTGCGAGAGTCTGTTCTCTATTCCATTCATGCTGGTGGCAAGCGTATTCGCCCTTTTCTTTTGCTAGAAGTTTTGGAATCCCTGAAAGTGGTTATCCAACCAGCTCATGCGCAGGTAGCCGCGGCCTTGGAAATGATTCATACAGGGAGCTTGATTCACGATGACCTTCCTGCTATGGATGATGACGATTACCGTCGAGGGCGTTTAACCAATCATAAGAAATTTGGCGAAGCGATGGCAATATTGGCAGGAGACGCCTTGTTCCTAGATCCCTATGCCTTGATAGCGCAGGCAGATTTATCAAGTCAGATCAAGGTGGATTTGATTGCCAACTTATCCCTTGCTTCAGGGAGTCTAGGTATGGTGGCAGGGCAGGTTTTAGATATGGAAGGCGAACACCAGCATTTATCCTTGGAAGAACTTCAGACCATTCATGCCAATAAGACTGGAAAATTACTAGCTTATCCTTTCCAAGCAGCTGCTATCATTGCGGAATTGGAACCAGAAATCCAAGCAAAATTGAAAACTGTGGGTGAATTGATTGGGCTGGCCTTTCAAGTTCGAGATGATGTGCTGGATGTGACAGCTAGTTTTGAGGAAATCGGCAAGACTCCACAAAAGGATTTGCAGGCTGAAAAATCAACCTATCCAGCCTTGCTGGGTTTGGAGGAGGCCATTGCTTTTTGTAACCAAACCTTGGATCAAGCTAATGCCAAGTTAGAAGAAATTGCCCAGCAAGTCAGCTTTGAAACAGAGCCGATTGTGAAAGTAGTAGAAAGTTTGAGAATCAATGGCTAAGGAAAGAGTGGATGTACTAGCTTATAAACAGGGCTTGTTTGAAACGCGAGAACAGGCTAAACGCGGTGTCATGGCTGGTCTAGTTGTAGCAGTCCTCAATGGGGAGCGTTTTGACAAGCCAGGAGAGAAAATCCCAGATGACACTGATCTAAAACTCAAGGGTGAAAAACTCAAGTATGTTAGCCGTGGTGGTTTGAAATTAGAAAAAGCCTTGCAGGTCTTTGGGTTGTCAGTTGATGGAGCGACCACGATTGATATCGGTGCTTCCACTGGAGGATTTACTGACGTCATGTTGCAAAATGGTGCTGAGTTAGTCTTTGCAGTCGATGTTGGTACCAATCAGTTGGCTTGGAAATTACGTCAAGACCCACGGGTTGTCAGCATGGAGCAGTTCAATTTCCGCTATGCTGAAAAGACTGATTTTGAGCAGGAACCGAGCTTTGCCAGTATTGATGTGAGTTTCATTTCCCTCAGTCTGATTTTACCTGCCTTGCACCGTGTCTTGGCTGATCAAGGTCAGGTCGTGGCTCTGGTTAAGCCCCAGTTTGAAGCAGGTCGTGAGCAGATTGGAAAGAATGGAATCATTCGCGATGCCAAGGTTCATCAACATGTCCTTGAATCTGTCACTGCTATGGCAGTTGAACAAGGTTTTTCAGTGTTTGGATTAGACTATTCACCAATCCAAGGTGGACATGGAAACATCGAATTTTTGGCATATTTGAAAAAGGAAGATGGAGCAAGTAACCAAGTTGCTCCTGAAATAGAAAAAGTTGTAGAGAGAGCACATAGAGAATTTAAAGATGAATAAAAAAGAGAGACTTGAAAAAATTAGAAGATTTGTTACAGATTATCAAATTGGGACTCAGGAAGAAATCGTTGAGCACTTAAAGGAAGCAGGTATTTCTGCTACGCAAGCCACTGTCTCAAGGGACATCAAGGAGCTTGGGATTGTTAAAATTCCTTTGAAGAACAACACCTATATCTATGAGTTGCCAAAATCAGTCGTCAAAAGTTTGCAGTTGGCTGAGGACAATATTGTGAGTTCTGAGTTAATGGGAAATATGATCAATCTTGCTGTCATTCCTGGAAATACTATTTTTGTGAAGAGTCAGTTGGTTGAAGCATTTTCTGAACAGATTTTTAGCTGTCTAGCTGATGATGATTCTATCTTAATTGTAGCTAGAACAGCAGAGGCAGCTGAGGAAATTGTTGAACAAGTCAAAAAATGGTAGGTCAGTATGTTACTTGAAATTTCGATAAAAAACTTTGCCATTATTGAGGCGATTTCACTCAATTTTGAAAAGGGTATGACTGTTTTGACCGGAGAAACGGGTGCTGGAAAGTCTATCATTATCGACGCTATGAATCTCATGTTGGGGGCTCGTGCAACGACAGATGTTATTCGTCACGGTGCGCCAAAGGCAGAGATTGAGGGACTTTTTTCGGTTGAAAATAGTCGCCTTTTACAGGAACTTTTTGATGAGCAAGGTTTAGAATTGGGGGATGAGATTATCATCCGTCGGGAAATTTTGCAAAATGGTCGTAGTGTTAGTCGCGTGAATGGTCAGATGGTCAATCTTTCTGTCTTGCGTGCCATTGGGCAACACCTTGTGGATATCCATGGTCAGCATGACCAAGAGGAGTTAATGCGTCCTCAACTGCACATCCAGATGTTGGATGAGTTTGGTGATGCTGCTTTCTTGGACTTGAAGGAGACCTATCAGACGAGCTTTGATGCCTATCGCAAAATGC
>NZ_AJRE01000097.1:0-4828 GCF_000296955.1 Streptococcus sp. GMD4S | reverse complement strand
GAGTAATTCTTCCAATCCCCAAGCCTTGTGAACCCCAGCCTGCAGGATATCGATACAGCCATAACCGCTAGAAACAGCCCTTACACGACCATCAAAGAGGTCATTGATTTCCTGCAAAACTGAACTAGAACGTTCTTCACCAACGACCATGCTCATCTTTAGAACTCCTCCAAAGAGGTCTGAGTTTAGCTCATCCACAAAATTTGTCCTTTGGTAAAGTTTTTCAATCATCTCTGGAGTCATAAATTTTTCCAGGTCTGTAAAAACCGTTCCTTCCTTGACAAAACTCCCATTCATACTGGTAACGACGAACTGATCTCGACACTCCCTCCCTTTAAAATGAACTAAAGCCTTGTCAACCATAGCATCATCCCAGGTCTGCGCTTGAATCAGTTTATTGTTTTCAAAAATACGCGCCCCATTGGCAACGACTAGAACTACTCTACTCGCCAAGTGTTCTAGTAATTGCCTCATACGGTGAACTTCATTCCCTGTCGCAATGACAAAACGGATATCCCTTTGATCCAGCTGATCTAAAATCTTTTCCAAGCGGGGCAGATCCAGCTGCCCCCTCTGGTCTAGCAAGGTTCCATCCATGTCTGTTGCAATCAATTTAATCGTCATCATATCTCCTTTAGGGTGAGCACCTACCACTTCAACCCTACATGTTCATTCATTTCTTTATAGGCCGTGTCAATTCGTTCCTTGGTCGCCTCGTCCAACTTGTCACGATGACTGCCTCCCTCGATGAAGTCCTCTAGGATATAGGTCTGATAGAGGAAAAGCGGATAGCCTTCTGGAGAGTAAATCCCTTTGGGTGTTCGATTGACCCAAGTAGGATGCGCTTTGGCAGCTTCAATCCTTGTCTTTCCATCTTTTTTCTTAATGGTCACATCCATGAGAACACCGCGCTCCGTCCACTTGGCATTTTCCTCATCTTGCATGGTTTCAATGCGTTGATTTGAGAGGAAATTCCCCATGGAATAGATGATCAGTTTTTTGTCACCATCTTTTTCAACCGTTTCAGCAGGTTCAACGACATGAGGATGCCCTCCAAAGATAATATCTGCTCCCCAGTCAATCATCTTATGGTACAGTGTTTTCTGTTCTTCCGTTGGTTCTAGCTGGTACTCAATTCCCATCTGAGGCATGATGACAGTAATATCCGCCTCCTTCTCTGCACGCTCGATTTCTGCCTTCATCTTATCTTCATTCAAATCAGAAAGATAGCGATTATAGTCCTCTTGAGAGATATACTGCTCAATGCCATTAAAACCGTAAGAATAGGCTAGGAGAGCTACCTTGATACCATTGACTTCCTTTATGACTATAGGGGCTTGGTCTCGGGATTCATGCGTGTAGACTCCGATGGGTGTCATTCCAGCCTTTTCAATAGCTTGAGCCGTTGAAACCACTCCCTCAATTTGAGAATCCAAAATATGATTATGAGCCAAGTCTAGAACTTGGTAGCCTGCATCCTTGATCGCATCCATGACTTCTCCTGGTGCATTAAAGAGAGGATAACCTGCCAAATAGTGGTCCTTGTTCACCGTTCCTTCAAAGTCACCAATCACCAAATCCGCTTGTTTGAGCCAGGGTTTTACATACTCAAAATTTTCATGGAAATCATAGGTCCCATCTTCTTTAAGAGCTGTTCGGTAGATAGGGATATGATAAAGAAGGTCACCATTTGCCATGATACGTGCCGTTGTTTCACCAGACTGATCTTCCTTGGATTGACCAGATGTACTAGCAGAATCAAGAGTTTGGCTACCAGGGCTTGTTCCCTTACTACCTTGTACTGCTAGAACTAATAAGTTTCCCCCCATGGATAAGGCAACTGCAAGCAATAACACAATAATAAACTGGGCATTGGTCCAGGATTTATAATTCTGAAAGAAATCCACACTAGTTCTCCACATCCCATAAAGAGAGCCCTGAGACCATCTATCTTGTCGCTTTTCCATCTTTATTCCCCCTTGTCTTTTGGTGCAAGTCTTTTCTTTTATTATACCACAGACAAAAGAGGAATACCGTTTATTATATTATTTTTTAGGAACTTCTGCGACTTTCTTTCTCGCCTATTTTGTGTTATCATGTAGAGGTAATGAAAGGAGAGAAAATGTCTGCAATAGAACGTATTACAAAAGCTGCTCACTTAATTGATATGAACGATATTATCCGCGAGGGGAATCCGACACTTCGCGCAGTTGCTGAGGAAGTTACTTTCCCACTGTCTGACCAGGAAATCATCCTTGGTGAAAAGATGATGCAATTCCTCAAACATTCCCAAGATCCTGTTATGGCTGAAAAGATGGGACTCCGCGGTGGAGTTGGATTGGCCGCTCCCCAGCTGGATATCTCAAAACGCATTATCGCCGTTTTGGTCCCAAATATTGTAGAAGAAGGTGAAACTCCTCAGGAAGCCTACGATTTGCAAGCTGTTATGTACAATCCAAAAATTGTCTCTCACTCTGTTCAGGACGCTGCTCTTGGCGAAGGAGAAGGTTGCCTTTCTGTTGACCGAAACGTTCCAGGCTATGTTGTCCGTCATGCCCGTGTCACTGTTGATTACTTTGACAAGGATGGCGAAAAACACCGAATCAAGCTCAAAGGTTACAACTCTATCGTTGTCCAACATGAAATTGATCATCTAAACGGAATCATGTTTTACGATCGTATCAATGAAAAAGATCCATTTGCTGTTAAAGATGGTTTACTGATTCTGGAATAAAGAAAATCCCGTTGCAAGACGGGGTTTTGTGTTATAATAGATGCATGAAAACAAATGATATTGTCTATGGCGTCCATGCCGTTACTGAAGCCCTCCTTGCAAACACTGGAAATAAACTTTACCTCCAAGAAGATCTTCGAGGTAAGAATGTTGAGAAAGTCAAGGAACTGGCTACAGAAAAGAAGGTATCCATTTCTTGGACTTCAAAAAAATCCCTCTCTGAGATGACTGAAGGCGCTGTCCACCAAGGTTTTGTTCTACGAGTGTCCGAATTTGCCTATAGCGATCTGGATCACATCCTTTCCAAAACACGACAAGAAGAAAATCCTTTGCTATTGATTCTGGACGGGTTAACTGACCCCCATAATTTAGGTTCTATCTTAAGGACTGCTGATGCGACCAATGTTTCAGGTGTCATTATTCCCAAGCACCGTGCTGTCGGAGTGACTCCTGTCGTTGCCAAAACGGCCACAGGTGCTATTGAGCATGTACCGATTGCCCGAGTGACCAACCTCAGTCAAACCCTAGACAAACTCAAGGCTGAAGGCTTCTGGACCTTTGGAACGGATATGAACGGTACCCCTTGCCACAAGTGGAATACAAAAGGGAAAATCGCCCTCATCATCGGAAATGAAGGAAAAGGCATCTCCAGCAACATCAAAAAACAGGTCGATGAAATGATTACTATTCCCATGAATGGGCATGTTCAAAGTCTCAATGCCAGTGTCGCTGCAGCCATTCTCATGTACGAAGTTTTCCGAAACCGACTATAAAAAAAGTTTCCAATCACTTGATTGGAAACTTTTTTCTTAACTATGTTCTGTAATAAATTTGTAGGCTTCTTGACCAGCGATAGCCCCATCTCCAACTGCTGTTGTTACTTGGCGAAGGTCTTTCTGGCGAACATCCCCAACCGCAAAGATACCGTCAACTCCAGTTTTCATGTGGTTATCTGTCACAATCCAGCCTGCCTGGTCTTGAATATTCAATTCTTTAACAAAATCGCTAACAGGATCCAAACCAACATAGATAAAGACACCACCGAAGGCTTGCTCTGTCACTTGACCCGTTTTTACATTTTCAAATACGACAGATTCTACTCGGTTTTCACCTTTGATTTCCTTGACAACAGAATCCCAGATAAAGTTGACTTTCTCATTTGCAAAAGCACGGTCTTGCAAAACCTTTTGGGCACGAAGTTCATCTCGACGGTGAACAATAGTGACGGACTTGGCAAAGCGAGTCAAGAAGAGAGCTTCTTCTACCGCTGAATCTCCACCACCAACTACGAGCAAGTCTTGATCACGGAAGAAAGCTCCATCACAGACCGCACAGTAAGAAACACCTCGACTGTTCAGTTCTTCTTCTCCGGTAACTCCCAAAAGACGGTGTTTAGAACCAGTTGCTACAATGACAGTACGGGTTTCGTAAACTTGATCATCAGTGATTACCTTCTTAAAGTCACCCTTGTCTTCAATGTTTTCAACATAGCCATAAAGATGCTCCACTCCAAGGTTTTCAAGTGGTTCAAACATCTTTTCAGCCAATTCAGGTCCACTGATATTAGCATAACCTGGATAGTTTTCAATATCAGATGTGTTATTCATTTGCCCTCCTGGCAGACCACCTTCAATCAAAGCCACTTTCAGATTGCTTCGAGCAGCATATAAGGCAGCGGTCATTCCCGCAGGTCCAGCACCGACAATAATCGTATCGTACATTTCTATTCCTTCTTTCTTGTTGTAACTATCTTTATTCTAACTCATTCTTGCTAGTCACGCAAGGATTATGCCTTGAAAACCAAGAGCAAACTCATGACGGCAAAGGATAATACCGGAACGACCAAAACTCCAATCATAATCATATCATAGAGATGAGCTTGGCGAGCTTTGGCTGTCTTGTCCACACCAGACATGGCTCTCAATCCGATCCAAATCCCCAGAAAAATCACGACAAGGATGGTCGTTAAGATCAAACTCTCGAAATACAAAGAAAATAGATGCAGTAGCATGATCTCTCTCGTTTCTATCTTTTTTAAAGAGTAAACTCAGCTAGTCCAACTAACTGAGTTTTCCTTTTTCTATTATATCAAAT
>NZ_AJRE01000096.1:0-4836 GCF_000296955.1 Streptococcus sp. GMD4S | reverse complement strand
TCAGGAATTTCCACAATTTCGACCAAACGATTGTCTGGAGAAACTCCTGAGAAGACAAAACCTGCTGCCTCAAACTGTTCACGAAAGGCGTTGTTAAACTCATAACGGTGACGGTGACGGCGTTGCACCACTTCTTGATTATGATAAGCAGCCGCTGCCTTAGAACCACGTTTTAACTTAGACGGATAAAGTCCCAAACGAAGGGTTCCACCCATATCTTCAACATCAACCTGGTCACGCATGATATCAATGATAGGATATTTTGTTTCTGGTGCAAGTTCAGCAGAATTGGCACCTTCAAGACCCAAAACGTGACGAGCAAACTCGATACAAGTCAACTGCATTCCCAAGCAGACTCCCAACATTGGAACATCATTCTCACGCGCATAACGGATGGCTTGAATTTTTCCTTCCGTACCACGTTGGCCAAAACCTCCTGGTACGATGATTCCGTCCGCATCAGACAAGAGCTCCGCCACATTCTCTGCTGTCACATCATTAGCATTGATCCAATTAATCTTCACTTCTGCGTCGTTGGCATAACCAGAGTGTTTCAAGGCTTCGACCACAGAGATGTAGGCATCTTGCAACTCCACATACTTACCAACAAGGGAAATCTTGACTTGTTTTTTCAGGTTCATGACCTTGTCCACCATGGCTGACCACTCAGTCATATCCGCTACTGGTGCGTCTAGTTTCAAATGGTCACAAACAATTTGGTCCATACCTTGCGCCTGTAAATTCAATGGAATTTGGTAAAGGTGTTCAACATCCAAAGACTCGATAACAGCTTCTGGTGCCACATCACAGAACTGAGCTAGTTTGTTTTTAATGCCTTGACCAGCTGGTTTCTCAGTACGAATAACTAACATATTTGGCTGGATTCCCAAACCGCGTAATTCTTTTACAGAATGCTGGGTTGGCTTGGTCTTCATCTCACCAGCAGCCTTGAGATAAGGAAGCAAGGTTGTATGGATGTACATGACATTATCTGCCCCCACATCTGCCTTCATCTGACGAAGGGCCTCTAGGAATGGCAAGGACTCGATATCCCCAACGGTTCCACCAACCTCTGTGATAATGACATCAGAGTCGGTCGTTACAGCGGCACGCTTGATTTTTTCCTTCAAAGCATCTGTGATATGAGGAATAACCTGAACAGTTGCGCCAAGGTATTCTCCACGGCGCTCCTTACGAAGAACTTCACTGTAAATTTTCCCAGTTGTCACGTTGGAATATTTGTTGAGATTGATATCGATGAAACGTTCATAGTGACCCAAGTCCAAATCTGTCTCAGCCCCATCATCTGTCACAAAGACTTCCCCGTGCTGATAAGGACTCATGGTTCCCGGATCGATATTGATATAAGGGTCAAACTTTTGAATGGTTACTTTTAGACCACGATTTTTTAAGAGACGACCCAGACTTGCTGCGACAATCCCTTTCCCAATAGACGATACCACACCACCAGTTACAAAAATATATTTCGTAGACATAAATTCCTCTTTCTAAAATGCTCAAGGCCTTGTTAACTACGAGGGGACATAGAAAACAAGACCCTTATGAATAACGACTTTTCAAGAAAACTTCCTGAAAAACAAAAATAGCTCCCTAGTAACTAGGGAGCCCCGACCTCTAAAAGAGGTGCCCGAACAATATAATACCTCAAAGCAGATCATTTGTCAACCCGAATCGGTAAAACCTGAAAATAAGAAGATTACTTTCAGAAAACCAACTAAAGATCTACAACCTAACGGATAATCTGCTCAAGGAACGAAAAAGGAGATCTTACGATCTCCTCTGTGAAGTCTTTTACTCTTCTTCACTCGTTTCAGTATCATCGTCAGAAAACTCGTCGTCTTCTTCGTTAAGATCCACGTCTTCACCCAAGTCATCAGGGGCGATTTCGTTGATTTCTGCATCGTAAGCTTCCACTTCATTTTTCTCATCATCTGGATTTTCATCATCATATGAAAGAGCTGGGTCTGCTTCGTATGCATCTTCATCTTCTGGATCATCTGCATTGTAGTCAATGGCATCTGAATCACCATCCATAAAGGCATTGACACGTTTTTTCTTAGCTTTTGGTGCTACTTCGTCGTCGTCACTTTCTTCAAGAGCGATGATTTCTTCGTCGATTTCGTCCACACCGTACCATGAACGAAGGCCCCATTTGTTGTCTCCAAGAGAGATGAAGCTACCATCAAAGTTCAACTCTGTGTAGAACAAAGGTAAAGCTTCGCGGATATCGCTGTTTGATGTTCCAAGGTAGTTTTGAATTTCGTTTACAAGATCACTAAAATGCATCTCATGATCGCGACCACGAAGTTCCAAGATAGCACGCGCTACCTCAATCATAGATAGTTCACTTTTTTCTTGCCCAGCAAATACTTCTAATTCCAAAGCGTTTCTCCTCATTTTTACTACTATCGCCAGAGCGAACAGACTCCGACCTCATTTTATCATGTACTCTTTATTGTACGATAATTTTGCGGAATAGTCAAAGGTTAAAATAGATTTATCTATGATTTATTAAGTAAAAATCAATTGATTTTAACACATGGTAAATTTAAAAATATTTGTTAAAATATTACTTGGAGGTAGCTTATGTCAAAAAAAATAATAAATGTTGTTGCAGCGGCTATAGAACGAGATGGAAAAATATTCTGTGCACAAAGACCTGAAGGTAAAAGTTTAGGAGGTTTTTGGGAATTTCCAGGTGGGAAATTAGAAGTAGGAGAATCTCCTGAACAAGCTTTAGTCCGTGAAATTAAAGAAGAACTAAATTCTGAAATTGAGATTGTTTCTTACATCAATGAAGCTTCATATGATTATAATTTTGGGACAGTTGTCATGAAGACCTATCATGCAAAGCTAATATCAGGAAAACTAGAGTTGCTTGAACACCAAAATTCAACTTGGTTAGCTCCCAATGAACTAGATACTCTCAACTGGGCTCCAGTAGATCGTCCAGCTGTAGAATTATTAACAAAAAAATAAGAGATTACTCTCTTATTTTTTTGTCAAATAATCATAAAGTGCGGAAGAAACCTCATTGGCTAATTCAAAATTCATTGTAACTACAGGAGTTTTTCCATCCTGCATCCTAGTTTCAGTAGCACTATCTTCCAAATAACTAACTGGCCCTAGATAATAGAAATCACTTCCCTCACCATCTTCTTTTTTTACGAAGAGATGAAGAGCCAAACCGGTTTGATTAGATTGCATAATATCAGCAACTTCTTTAGACTTAAAGCTTCGATTGCTCCGAGAATACCAATGAAAGACTTTGTTGGATAAGAATCCATCTTGATACTGGGTTGTTTCTGTAATATCGTCATCCTTATGATAAGTTACAAAGATAGGACACGTTCCATGTTTGACCTTGTATCCATATACAGTAGAACTCTCATCCTTGTCCCAGTTAAGAAGTCTCACAGCATCTTTTCGAGAGTATTTTTCACCTATTGTCAATGGTTCCTGCGGATATTTTTGAGAGCGCTCTAGACCAGTCTGAATGATGTCTAAGATAAATTTTTTGTATTCCTCTGTAAGAAATTGAGTGAAATCTGTTGCTAGTTGATAAGTGTCATCTTCAATGCTTAAGGCTGACAAACCATACTTTTCTTGATCTCTTTTAACAAAAAAGTTATAGTCTAAACAGTTTTCGATAGATTTAAATAACTGTTCGGAGGATCCTAATTGCTTCATTGTTAAGATTTGTTTAAATTCAGATCGGGAAATCTTTCCTTTTTCTAGTAATATTTTTAAAAGATAGAGTTCTTCTTTTCGTTTACCATTGGATAGTTCTTTGCAGAGGAAAGTTAGAAAACCATTTAATTCAGGAATTTTAATAAACCGATCCTCTTTTTCAAAGGAAGCAATAACCTCTCCATAATGATTAAAAGTATCAAAGAAAACATAGGGATCTAGACTATCTAGTTCCAAAAAATCACTGAGATTCGGAGTACGTCCCAAGCGGTTCTTTGTTTCCATATAGGCCTCTTTTAGGATAGCTCGATTGGAAAGATTTGTATTAGTAATAGACTTAAAGATTTGTTCTTTAGCAACTTCTTCAAAATTAATAGTAGTTAGGCCATTTAAAATATTGGGTTCTCTTAGCTCTCTTCGGTAATTATCTTTATTCATTGATTTGTCTCCAAATAAAGCAATTGGAATCAAATAGTTATTTTTATAATTACCAATAAAATCAATGATCGTGACGTATTCTTTACTCTCATGTTTACGAAGACCACGCCCTAGTTGTTGAACAAAAACAATACTAGACTGAGTATTTCTTAACATGACTACCTGGTTGACAGAAGGAATATCAATACCTTCATTAAAAATATCCACTGTCAAAATGTAGTCTAGTTTTCCTTTTTCAAGTTGAGAAACGACTTCATTTCGTGTTTCAATATTATCATCGCCTGTTAGAGCCCTACAAACTTTCCCATTCTGATTCAATTTTGAAGCGAGTTCATGCGCTTCCTGTTTAGAGGAACAGAATATCAATCCTTTTACTTTTTCACCACTTACTCCATAAAAATCAATTTTTTGCAGAATATGTTTAACTCGTTCATTAGATGTTAAGTTTGATATATTTGTCTTCTCATCGATTAGATGTCCATCTATCTCAATATCCTTTACCCCAAAATAAATAAATGGGCAAAGCATATCATTATCAAGCGCATCCTGCAGACGAATTTCATAGGCGATATTATAATCAAACAGTTCATAAATATTTTGCCCATCAGTTCGTTCGGGAGTTGCAGTCATTCCTAAAAAGAACTCAGGATGAAAATGTGCCATCACTTTTTTGTATGAATCAGCTCC
>NZ_AJRE01000095.1:0-4872 GCF_000296955.1 Streptococcus sp. GMD4S | reverse complement strand
TCATGTTACAAAAATTTATACTTTTACTACATAAGGTTTAAAAGCAGACATCGTATAAAGTGATAGAAGAGAATAAAAATGAATCATTTCCCCAATCTTAACATCAGTAGACCACTCAAAAGACTATCTTATCAACCACTCCCACACCAAGCATTTATCCGTCAAAAAGAGACCGAGATAGGTCATCTCAGTCCCTTTCTATCTATTACTCCATTAAAAAATCATAAATTTCTTGCACTGTCCCCAGCGCCATCATTTCTTGATTTTTTACAGTTTGTTTGAGATTTTGGTAAATCTGACTATCAGCTATTTCCCTTTTCGGCGCTTCTTTATTGACTGTCATGACACCATCTTTGATCGTTACAAAGCCTAGCTCTTCAAAGACTTGAATCATCTTGACCAGCAAGATTTGTTGGATATTGAGATAAGCCGCCAGATCTTTCAGCTTGTAGCGAATATCAAACTCTGGGAACTGGTAAATAGTCTTGTACAATTTTGCAAACTGTTCTCTAGTCCCGTAACCTGTCAGATAGTAGGCCTTGTCAATGTCGTTTTTGAAATAGACAGCTGAGAAATCCTGTTCCTGAAAAATGGTCTTCAGCAAGGTAATATCCTCGGGAATGGTTTTCACAACCACAGCATCACTATTCGCCAAATCCGGCACCTCTCCAGAGAAATCTAAAACTGGAACCCCTTCTGGCAAGACTGCATTCTTCCCACGAATGTTAAAGAGTTGAACACCTTCCACACGTGCATCCACCATCATCAACTGGAGGGCAGTTTGGCCATTCCATTGGTTGACAGACAGGGTGACTGCCAATTCTAAATTCTTGGTTTGAGCAAACTCTGTCGCCCATCTCCCTTGTCCGAAGGCCACCACCTCAAAACTCGCCTCACCCTTGGAAATTTTTAGTTTGAGGTGGGCATTGCCTGCTCCCATAGTACGGGCACTTTCGACATGAAAATCCTTGATATAAAAGACAGGTTTCTGATTATCCATCCCAAAGGGTGCCAAGCGTTCAAAGCTTTTAACCGTTTCTAAACTAAGAGTCTCCAAATCCAACTCTTCATCTAGATTTAACTTATTCTTGCCACCAGCATCTGCACCTTTTTCACGGACATAGTCTTCTAAAACCTGAGATAAATCTGAAAGTTTCTCAACTTCCAGCGTCATTCCAGCTGCACCAGCATGGCCGCCAAAGGCGATAAAGAGGTCTCGATGGGGATCCAGAGCTTCAAAAATATCGACCGCTTCCACACTACGAGCACTACCCTTGGCGCGACCTTCTTCTATATTAAGAACGATGACTGTCTGCCCTAGTTCTTCCAACAAACGACCAGCAACGATACCCAGAACGCCAGGATTCCAGCCTTCCTTGGCCAAAACCTGGACCTTTTTCTCAGGATCAACCATGGTCTTAGCTTCTTCATAGATTGACTGAACGATTTCCTTGCGCTCTTCATTTTTCTGGTGAATCATGAGGGCAATCTCATGAGCTTCCTCGTCGTCAAATCCAGTCAGCAAATCAATGGCAGGATTAGGATCATCCAAGCGCCCCAAGGCATTTAAACGAGGGGCAATCTGGAAACCAACCGTTTCTTCTGTTACTTCATTAGCAGCAATTCCAACCATGTCTAGCATTTCTTGTAGTCCAATGCGCTGGGTATGTCCCAACATTTCCAGACCATATTGGACCAAAATGCGATTCTCATCCGTCAAACTCACCATATCAGCAATGGTACCGATAGCGACCAAATCAAGCAATTCCACTTGCACTTCTTCTAAAAGAGCGCAAGCTAGCTTGAAAGCCACTCCGCATCCGGCCAAATATTTGAAGGGATAATCCGCATCTGGATGCTCAGGGTGAACAATCGCATAGGCATCAGGAAGGGTTTCCGGCATGGAATGGTGGTCGGTCACAATGACATCCACTCCCATAGACTGGGCCAGTTCAATTGCTTCGTGACCCGCAACCCCATTATCCACTGTCACAATCAAGGAAATACCCTCTTGCTCGATAAAGTATTTATAAACACTGGCATTGGGACCATAGCCATCGGTAAAACGATTGGGTAGGTAAACACGGCACTCAGCACCAAGCTGTTCCAAACTTTCCTTCACAATCGAAGCTGAAGTCATACCATCCGCATCGTAGTCTCCATAGATGAGAATGTTTTCCCCTTCTTCAATGGCCTGACGAATCCGTTCCACTGCCTTGTCCATATCATGGAGCAGATAGGGGTCATGTAAGTCCTCTAAAGAAGGTTCTAAAAACTTCTTTAGACTTTCTTCATCCTGAATCCCTCTTTCAAATAATAAGCGAGCCACCTCAGGACCCAGCCCAGCCTTCTTGGCTATCTTTGTAAAATCCGCATCTTCAACCTGCGGGGCAAACTGCCATTCATAAGTAGGAGTTATCAAAAAGACATCCACTCTTTCTAAGAATTCTATCGTTTCATTATAACATGATTTAGGCATTTTCTCTATTCAGATTGCTTTTTTATAACATTTTAGTGAATTTTTTTCAGATATGATTTGACAAGAACATTCTTTTGGTGTAGAATCATGTTATAAAATATAACACAAAGGAGATCTCTCATGGCTTTAGTAGAATTTAAACACGTCGAAAAATATTACGGAGACTACCACGCACTCCGCGACATTAATCTCCGTTTTGAAAAAGGACAAGTTGTTGTCCTGCTTGGACCTTCCGGCTCTGGGAAGTCCACTCTTATCCGTACGATCAATGGTTTAGAGGCTGTTGACAAAGGAAGTCTCCTGGTCAATGGACACCAAGTAGCAGGTGCTAGTCAGAAAGATTTAGTTCCTCTTCGTAAGGAAGTTGGCATGGTTTTTCAACATTTTAATCTTTATCCACACAAAACAGTGTTAGAAAATGTGACACTTGCTCCCGTTAAAGTTCTTGGAACTGATAAAAAAGAAGCTGAAAAAACAGCCCAAAAATATCTGGAATTTGTAAATATGTGGGACAAGAAAGATTCCTACCCAGCTATGCTGTCTGGTGGACAAAAACAGAGAATCGCCATCGCACGTGGTCTTGCCATGCATCCGGAACTCCTCCTCTTTGATGAACCAACATCTGCCCTTGACCCTGAAACCATCGGAGATGTTCTAGCAGTTATGCAAAAACTGGCACATGATGGGATGAATATGATCATCGTTACCCACGAAATGGGCTTTGCCCGTGAAGTTGCGGACCGCATTATCTTTATGGCCGACGGAGAGGTTTTAGTAGACACGACAGATGTCGATGACTTTTTTGACAATCCAAGCGAACCTCGTGCCCAACAATTCCTCAGCAAAATTATCAACCACGAAAGTGACAAAGTCAAATAAGGAGGCGCCTATGAAAAAGAAATTCTTTTTATACGCATTATTGATTAGCCTTTTCAGCCTTACTGCTGCCAAACCAGTCCAAGCCGATACCAGTGTGGCAGACATTCAAAAAAGAGGCGAACTAGTTGTCGGTGTCAAACAAGACGTTCCCAATTTTGGCTACAAGGATCCCAAGACCGGGACCTATTCTGGTATCGAAACGGACTTGGCCAAGATGATTGCAGACGAACTCAAAGTCAAGATTCGCTACGTTCCTGTTACCGCGCAAACTCGTGGACCGCTCCTAGACAATGAACAGGTCGACATGGATATCGCAACCTTCACCATCACAGACGAACGTAAAAAACTATACAACTTCACCAGTCCCTACTATACGGACGCTTCTGGTTTTTTGGTCAATAAATCCGCCAACATCAAAAGTATTGAGGACCTAAACGGTAAAACGATTGGGGTTGCCCAAGGTTCCATCACCCAACGCCTGATTACTGAATTGGGTAAAAAGAAAGGTCTAACCTTTAAATTCGTCGAACTTGGTTCCTACCCAGAATTGATTACTTCCCTTCACGCTCACCGTATTGATGCCTTTTCCGTGGACCGCTCTATCCTCTCTGGCTACATCAGCAAACGGACAGAACTACTAGATGATAGTTTCAAGCCATCTGACTACGGTATCGTCACCAAAAAATCAAATACCGAGCTAAACGACTATCTTGATAGCTTGGTCACTAAATGGAGCAAGGATGGTAGTTTGCAGAAACTCTATGACCGTTACAAACTCAAACCATCTAGCCATACCGCAGATTAAGGAGGACATCCCATGACAGATTTATCATCTTGGACAGCCTATTTTCAGGATTTTGGACAATTTTTCAATGGTTTCCTCTTTACCCTTGCCCTAGCGGTTGGTTCCTTTATCCTCGCCATGGTTTTGGGCATCTTCTTTGGGGCCATGTCAACTAGTAAACGCCCATTCTTGCGTGTTTTGGCTCGTATCTTTGTCGAATTTTACCAAAATACTCCCCTCTTGGTGCAGTTTGTCATCGTCTTCTATGGTTTGCCTCTTATCAGTGAACACACCATCATGATTCCAATTTATTGGACAGCTGTTCTCTGCGTCGGGCTCTATCACGGTGCCTATATTGCGGAGGTTATTCGTTCAGGGATTCAGTCTATTCCTAGTGGTCAGATGGAGGCCGCCTTGTCGCAAGGTTTTACCTATATCAGTGCCATGCGCTTGATTATCTTGCCTCAGGCCTTCCGTATCATTCTCCCACCTTTGACCAACCAAATCGTTAACCTCATCAAGAACACCTCTACCGTAGCTATCATCTCTGGAGTAGACTTGATGTTTGTGACTAAGTCTTGGTCGGCTCTCAACGGAAACTATATCCCAGCCTTTTTAGGTGCTGCTCTTCTCTACTTTGCCCTATGCTTCCCTGTTGCCCAGTTTGGTCGCAAGATGGAGCAAGCCAACAAAAAAGCCTATTCACTTTAGGAGGTTACTATGGAATCTA
>NZ_AJRE01000094.1:0-4909 GCF_000296955.1 Streptococcus sp. GMD4S | reverse complement strand
TTTGATAAATTAGTTGCATCCAATATTTATTTCGACACCTATCGTTTCCAAAAATTTATCCAAGGAATTGAATAACAAAAATCTAGCTTCAAATTTACTCTTCAATTTCAAAACTAAAAACAAGGTCTAACTAATCTACAGTCAAACCTTGTTTTTTTATTTTTATGAGAAAATCCAAGATTCGTAAATCTGATTAGTCTTCTCTCCTCTTTTTAGAGAGCAAGCCGTAGCCACTCATTACTCCGAGAAGTCCCAGCGCTACTAGACTAGCATCTCTTGTCGCTCCCGTATTTGGCAGCTCTTTCGTTCCTACTTCAACAATTTCTGGAAGAGCTTCCTTGAGAACCTCAGTAGAATGAAGGGTGCGTTTGCCCTGAGCATCAACTTCTACAAAGCGACGAACATGGCCTTCAACTCCTACTTGTACTAGCTGACGTTGGCCTTTGAGAAGGGCTGCATTTGGTCGTTCTTGACGTTCGAAGGAAACTGTTCCCTCTTCAACTTCCAGTTTCGGAGTTTCTAGAACTAAATCTTTCACACCTTCAGCTGGTTGGTTGCTTGATAGAACTTTTGTTCCAACTTCGGTGATTTCTGGGATTGCTTCCTTGACTACCTCAGTCGAACGAAGAGTGCGTCTACCTTGGGTATCTACTGCTACAAAGTGGCGAACTTGACCTTCAACTCCAGCTTGCACAACACGGCGTTGTCCTTTGAGAAATTCGGAGTTTGGTCGCTCCTGACGTTCATAGGCTGTTGTTTCAGTTTCAATAACTAGTTCAGGGAGGGCCTCAACCGTCGGGGCCACTTCATTTGGATCCATGCTACCAACATGATGGCTTTCTTCTGCAGGAGCTAGTTTCTTATTCAGCTTTTCTTTCATTTCTGAAAAAGCTTGTGGAGTTGGCATCTCTGAAGCTAATAAAGTTTCTGCTTGTTCAATCAACTCAGCTTTAGGATCTTTTTCACGGACAGATTCGAGCAAACCTTCCAATTCTTCTCTAGCTGTCTGATAACGTTGATTTCCATCCAAGTCCGCTCCAGCTTGTTTCAATTCATTCAAGGCTTTATTGACTTCTTCTTGACTGGCATCATGGTTTTCTGCTACAGCTTTCGCTACATTGAGCTTCTCTACTAGTGCTGCTTGTTTGTCCTCGCTTGAGAAGGTGTAGGCAAGGGTTGACTGACGGCCTTGGGCAGCAGTAATTTCTTGTTTGAGGTACTCGTCGTTGACAGCTGCTTTTGGAGAAACCAAGACATCGAACTCAGCTGTGTGTCCCTTGTAATGCAAGGTCAAGGTTTGTCGTCCAGTCTTTTGAGCATCGTAGCCTGTAATTTCAACACCTTGATCTGTAAAGGCATGGCTTTCTTCTGTCTCATCATCATAGAGAACGCCGAAGCGACCTTCTGCAAGATCCAGTTGATCTCCTACTAGATAGTCTGTTTTCGGTTTCTGAGTAATGTACAAGCCTGCTACTTCTTTCGGCTTCCCTTCATCTTGACCAGTCACTTGTACTTTTAAGTCACCAGTAACCGAAAGTCCAAGGTAGCTGACTGTGAGCTTTTGTTCCCCTTTTTGATGAGCGTCGTATCCAGAAACAGTCACACCTGAGTGAGTAAGGTTAATCAGCTCATCGGCTTGTCCCCCTTCGTACTGAACACGGAGGGTTCCGCCTCTGAGGTCAAGTTTTTCTCCCTCTTTGTAAACTATCTTCTTAGGTCCTTTTTCAAGGCTAACTGCAGCAATTTTTCTCTCATCCTGCGGAATCGCTACAGCCAAGGTGTTACTGATTTCTTTGCCAGGTAGTTGGGTACGATAGTAGAGGAGAGTTGGTTGCTTGTCAAAGCCCAATGGTGCTGTTGCCAGGTCGCCACCAGTTTCAGACTTCAAGGTTGCAATTGGTGTTTGTGAATCTGCCTTGTCGTAAACGGTGATAGTTGCACCCGCTGGAACATCAGAGAAACCAAGTTGAACTTGGTGGTTTCCAAGTGAACGGGCAGCTACCTTAGCCATTGGAATATTTTGACTTTCTGTGTCCAAGGTTTCGTACATCTTCCAGTTGTAGATACGAATGGCCTTCCAAGGTGTCCCATTATCTGAAGTGATAACTTTTAGGCGCCAGTCTTGGGCAGTGATTGGTTTGTCAAGAGTGATATCTGTCACGTGTGCTTTGTTGCCACGGACTTCCTTAGCTAGTTTCCACTCACCATCTGTATCCTTGTAGTAAAGATCAAAGTCCTTGGTGTTCATCAAACCATCGTTGACAGACTCACCACCAGCTCCCGCATGATCCATGACCCATCTAACAACGGTACGTGACTTGGTCAAACGAATATCCACACTACCGCTCAACTGAGCTGAAGACCACTTGTCTGACAGACTTGTAATCGTACCATTCAACATGCCTTCGATGCCTTCCCCGCCTTCAGTATTCGGGAAAGTGCTACCAATAACCGTTGCCCCTGGAACAATATTTTCAGCCAAAGGTCTTGGGAGAGTTGTATCCTGAACAGTCATGCCCCAGTTGAATGACGCAGTTGCAGCCTCAGAACGGAGTCCATTTTTACCAACTGCAACGACTTTCAATTCCTGAGTCGTACCAGTCGCATTAGCAGAACGGCTAACTTTTGGCAAGTAGATGGTTGAAGCAGATGAACCCGTCAACAAACGCCAGTTGTCACCGTCTTTTTCATAGACTTCATAGAAATCTGCATCTTGGTTACCCGTAAATTGAACAACTGCTTCAGCTTCTTGAGCATTCTTAAGAGATTGTTTCACTACTGAGAGACCTGTAGGTGCTTGTGGCGCTTGGTGATTGTCCGAGATAGTTAATTGTCCTAGGTTGAACTGGTAATCTTTTACAGAACCTTCATGCTCGAAGAAGAGTTTGACTGCATAGATGGTTTTTCCAGCTAGTGAGCTAAGGTCAAATTCTTCATTCTTCCAGTCATCAGAGAGAGTCAGTTCTTTCCATGCAGCTGCATCCTCAAATTTGTAGTCTGGAGTCGTAGAGAAGGCCATATAAACTTTAGAGCCTTTTCCTCCCTTGTGGGCAACCCGAAGTTTGGTGTTTTCAGTTACTTCTAGTTTGGTAGAATACAAATTCACATCCTGGTCCGTCTTACCAGCTACATCACCTGAGAATTTAAGGGAGTTACCTCCATTATAGGCATCTGTAAAGTCATATTCTGCACGAAGTTTTTCCCCCGTTGAAGTCTGCCACCAGCGCCATGTTGGCAAGACACCTGAAACCGAACGGTAGTTCCACTCAGAATCCTTAGAAACTTTACCGTCTACAAACCACTTTCTACCATGGCCTGTATTAAAAGAGGTCGTGAAGGTTCGGCCAACTGCTGGTGTGCGGTCAGCAACTAAATTGGCAATCCCATACCACTCTTTGTCAGCTGGTTTTTGAGCCGTTGGATCTCCTTGGTAGCCTGTGAAGAAGATATCTTCGTTCTTGTGGTAGTCTTCGCCTGTTTTTCCTAGACTGGTAATCGTATCTGGTGCAAAAAGTCCAAGTGACAAACGCAACTTGCCTTTTTCATCTAAGAGGGCATCCCATTTGACTTTGGTCTTATAAGAGCCACCTTGTTGCAATTCCAAGCCTGCAAAGACATCATACTGGCTACGTTCTAGCCATTTTGCCATCTCTACGGAGTGGTCATTCTTTTCCTTGTTCCAGTTGAAATTGGCAAAAAATTGATCTGCAGGGACTTTGTCTCCTTCTTTTTGCATGAACTGGTAGTTGTAATCACCTAGACCATCTTCGTGGTAACGACCATATTTGTAGGTCATGGCATCGTACCAAGCATACTTGATTGGGTGGTTGACCTTAGCTGCATATTCTTTTGTATAGAGCATGAATTGGCGCATTTTTTCACCAAGAGGTGCTACCAATTCCCCCGTTGTTTCCTGATTAATGAAATATCCATCAAATCCATAGTACTTAGCAAGATCGACAAGTTTCCGTGCGATAGGGAAGGTGCCATCTGCATCTTGTTTCAAGGCAGCTGCAAATTTCTCTTGGTCGGCAATGCTATTTGACCAGTTGAAAAAGAGTGTTCCATAAACGGGAACTCCGTTGCGGTGACCGGCATCAATGACATCTGGAGTTGGAACTAGACCTTCCCAGAAGACCATTGAATCCAAGTATTGCCAGTAATCAAAAGCGTAGGCCTTGAATTCCTCACCACCGACAGAAGCGTGGTCTTTAGCTTTTGAGTTGGTATTTGCTAGAGCTTGAACCTTGGCTCTTCTGCTTGCTTTTTCATTAACCAACTGGCCTCTATGGCGCTTGGCGAGTTCAACTGATGAACGGTTAATGGGATCATCCTCACGCGCACCCGGTTCCCATTTCAACAAATCCTCCCAAGTATCAAATTTGATTTCTTTTGGTCGGAGACTCTTTTCTTCATTTTTAGGAACGTCTGCTAGAGTCGGTTTGTCGGCTTTCTTCTCAGTCACTTGAGGAGCTTCCGCTGGTTTGACTTCTTCTTTTTCAGTTGGTTGAGCAGGTTTTTCAGTTTTATCTGTCAGAGCTGGCTTCGCTTCTTCTTTTTCATTAACCAGATCCGTTATTGCTGGAGTGTTTTCTGAAATTGGTTGCTCAGCTACTTTGTTTTCAGTTTCCTCTAATTGTTTTTCGAGAGCTGCAGTATCTGGATTAGTTGTCTCACTAGTACTTGTCGCTTTAGCGCTCGTATTTGCAGCTGTTTCAGGGACTGCGACTTGTTCGGCAAGAGCTGGACTCACAAATAGAGCTGAACCAATCATCAAGGAACAAGCCCCGATTGACAGCTTACGAATACTGTAACGGCAACGTTTTTCAAAAAATAGATTTTTCATCTTATCCTCCTAATAAAATATAAAGTAAGCGCTTTACTTTTTGATAAAAAGTAACTGTTCTCA
>NZ_AJRE01000093.1:0-5068 GCF_000296955.1 Streptococcus sp. GMD4S | reverse complement strand
GTTTCGCCCTTAACGGCTTCAACACCTTCGCCTACTTTTTCTTGAACAGCAGCAACACCTGAACCGATACCAGATTTCACTTTTTCAAATTGTTCTGAAGCAAATTCTCCTGTTGAAGAAGCCACGTCAGTTACTCGGTCTTGAAGGCTAACTGAATCTGCTTCATGCTGTTCCTTCGTTTTGATATCAACAACATTCACATTGACTTCAACAACTTCTAGATCAGTCATTTTTGTAACTTGTGATACGACAACATCTTTGATTTCTTTGTATAAAGCAGGGACATTCTTTTGGTACTCAACAACAATGTTCAAGTCAACTGCAACTTGCTCTTTCCCAACTTCAACATTGACACCATGAGTGACATTATCTGTATTGATGATTTTTTCTGTTAGATTAGAGAAGAATCCTCCATCCACATCCAAAAGTCCAGGTACTTTTTCAAGTGAAAGACCAATGATTTTTTGGATTACTTTGTTTTCATAAGTGAGTTCCCCTTTAACATCTTGAGAAACAACAGCAACATCTTTTTTTTCTACATTTTTATCTACGTTTGACATACGAGACTCCTTTATTTATTTAAATATTTTTCCTTAACATAGTATCCTGCAAATGCTCCTAAGGCTCCACAAATTAGTACAAATAGTGTTTTGAAAAAGCCAAAGGATAAGATAAAGCAAGCGAGAATGACACCTACTAAACCTGCAATAATTGGATACTGATATTTTTTAAACCATTCCATTTTTACTTCCTTACTTTACACGACTAACAGTCTTTTTGGTCGTTTTTCGAGGTTCAACTTCTTTAACTTTAACTTCAAGTTTTACCTCACGTTCAATACCAAAGAACTGCTTTAATCCATGAGTTATTTCATTCTGAATGACTAGACATCGATTTGAGATGTTGTCTGAAGGAAGAATTTTCCCTTCTACAGTAACGAAACATTTATTTTTGCGGCTATTAACATGGACCGTTGGTTCTTTCATCAACTGATGATCAATGACCAAACATCGAACAAAGCCTTCGATAGCTGAATTTTTTAGTTTTAATGTATCTTCTTGAGTTTCTAATTGAATCTCTAGATATTGTTTAGGATAAAAGAGTATCACTAACATTGAAATTAAAACTAAAACAGATAGGACAAGTGTCCCCCAAAAGACATATCTAGCAATCAGGAATTCAGCGTAGAGTTCTCTCCAACTGAATAAGTGGATTCCTAAATCACTGACCTGATGATAATCTATGAGAATAGGAAGGAAAATAGTCAAGATTAAGATACAGAAAATAAGTAACAATATTTTCTTTGATTTTGACATATTAAATCCTTTCAATTGAAAAGCTTTAAACCATAATTTTACCCGTCTACAGAATTCAAAATTATGGCTTATCACTTTTAATTTCTTATTAGGTAATGCTTATTTTTTACCAAATAGAAATGAAACGACTGCAACAACAATCACTGCACCAACGATTGACGGAATAATAGCCATTCCAGCCAATGAAGGTCCCCAGCTTCCTAGAAGTGATTGCCCTACAGACGAACCGATAAGACCTGCAAAGATATTTGCAATCAATCCCATTGAACCACCTTTTTTAGTGATTGCACCTGCGATGAGACCAATAAGACCTCCTACAATAATGGACCACAACATAGTGTATCCTCCTTTTCTATTTCTAAATCAAAGAATCAATTTCTTTGATTACACTAATTATATAGTATTTCAACTTGGAAACATAATAGTTCGTCTTAAAAACCGTACTGTAAACATGTACTTTAGATACAAATAAATAAGAAAATCTTGATATTACTGAGTTTCTAAGGGATTAGACTAGTCTTTTTATGACAAGCAAAAGTCGTTGTAAGAGGATAAATGCACTCCATGTGGTATAATTGCATGAAGATTGAAAGACAATCCTTTAGTTTATTATAAAGAGAGAAAAGTTATCCATGAGAGATTTATTATCGAAAAAAAGTCACAGACAATTAGAATTATTAGAATTACTATTTGAAAACAAACGCTGGTTTCATATCTCGGAACTAGCAGAATTATTGCACTGTGCAGAACGTTCTGTAAAAGATGACTTGTCCCAGGTCAGGTCTTCCTTTCCTGACTTGATATTTCATTCCTCAACAAACGGCATCCGTATCATTAATACCGATGATAGTGATATTGAGATGGTCTATCATCATTTTTTTAAGCATTCAACCCACTTTTCAATTTTAGAATTTATCTTCTTTAATGAAGGATGTGATACTGATAGTATTTGCAAAGAGTTTTATATCAGTTCTTCCTCTCTTTACCGTATCATCCGTCACATTAATAAAATTATTAAGAAGCAATATCGTTTTGAAATTAGCCTCAATCCAGTTCAAATCACTGGAAATGAAATCGATATCCGTTACTTTTTTGCCCAGTATTTTTCAGAGAAATATTATTTCCTCGAATGGCCCTTTGAAGATTTTTCTGTAGAACCTTTGTGTAAACTGTTGGCACTGATCTATAAAGAAACTGCATTTCCTGTCAATTTCGCCACTCAACGAATGTTAAAGTTACTCCTCGTAACAAATTTATACCGAATAAAGTTTGGTCATTTTATGGAAGTTGAGAAAAATTCTTTTAACAATCAATTGTTAGAGTCTTTCATGCAGGCAGAAGGCATCGAAGAGATTGTAGCGAGCTTTGATTCTGAATATCGTATCTCTCTGAATAAAGAAGTGATAGGTCAACTATTTGTATCCTATTTTCAAAAAATGTTTTTCATAGATGAAGAAGTATTTCTGAACCATGCAAAAACAGACAGCTATGTAAAAAAATCGTATCAGTTATTGGGAGAACTAGTAGATCAGGTATCAAGAGACTATAATCTCCAAGTAGACAATAGAGACAATCTGATTTGGCATCTGCATAATACAGCACATCTGCATCGCCAGGAATTATCGACAGAGTTTATCCTATTTGATCAAAAAGGTAATACAATCAAGAACTTTCAAAATATTTTCCCTCGCTTTGTTTCAGAGGTGAAGGAAGGAATGGAACATTATCTAAAGACTTTGGAAATGGATGATAGTTCAATGAAGGTCAATCATTTGTCTTATACTTTTATCACTCATAGCAAACACTTGGTGCTAAATATTTTACAAAATCAACCTAAATTAAAGGTTTTGGTCATGAGTAATTTTGATCAGTATCATGCAAAATCAGTAGCTGAGACACTTTCTTACTATTGCAGTAACAATTTTGAACTGGAAGTTTGGAGTGAATTAGAGTTATCCCTTGATGCTCTAAAAGAATCACCTTACGACATCATTATTTCAAATTTTATTATTCCACCTATTGAAAATAAGAGACTGATCTATTCCAATAATGTCAATACAGTCGCTCTCATCTCTTTGCTTAACGCAATGATGTTTATTCGATTAGACGAGTAACTAAGAATAACAAAAAACGCTAGATAGCGTTTTTTGTTTTATAAGGAAAGAATTTTATCTATACTAAACTCAGAATATCCTAACAATCCTGTCATTTTTTAGTTCAGAACAACAAAAAGCCTTGGTTCCCAAAGCTTTTTTATGTTATAAACTCATTAAAAGAACCCCCAGTTAGATTTGGAATATTTTTTATTCTGTGTCATATAAAAATAAATAAAATGAATGGCTATAGCTAGAGCTAAAATGGTTGTTATACTCACTACTATTATAGGATTAGAAGCAAAGATTAAAGAGAGAATCAAGGCAGCCAGATAGAGTGTCGCTTGGACACAGTAGTAACTTTTCGAATAGCGAAGATAGTGTTTGTTATAGGGCCCATTTACTAGGACAGCAGCTTGAAAGAGGCCAAATCCGATATAAGAGAAGCTGGTTGCAAAGAGACGATTAGCTTCAGGATTCAGAAGAAAACTCATCGATACAGTCATCATCATAAGCCCAATGAAAATAGGATAGTGACTGTAAATTAGAAATAGCCCCTTTTGATTAGATTTTTCATCAATAGCATGGTCGAATTGACCAAAATAAAACAAGAACAGAGAAAGCATAATAATGAAATAAAGAACCGAATAAATCGAGAAATTCTCGATTGTAAAGAAGTTAGCTAGCTCCATAATCATCTCTCCAAACGTAATAATGACAAGAAGGGAGATGCGCTCGATTAAATGGGGGAGATTTACCTGGTAATGCTTATCTTTACTAAGCAAGATAATTGGCATAATAAATGTTAGCAGAATACTAGCAAATAAGACAGAGACTCCAACGTAAATAGGAAGAAGAGCTGCTAGATAGACTCCTAAACTTCCTAGACCTGTTATCCATAGAAAACCTTTGATACTTTCCCGTTCAACATTATCGGTTGATTTTCTAAAAAATTCAACCAAATATTGTAAAAATAAGGTAAAGGTTAATGTACCAACAGCCCAACAAAGATAATGAAAATATTGTTGCCAATCAGGTCCCATCATATTGGCTATAAAGAGTAAAAGTCCCATTTTGATAAACATGATTACCATGTTAAATAAAGAGTTCTTTCCATAGCGATTGGTATAAACGGTTTGAATCATCCATGAATCAGTGAGAACCAAAACAGCCATGAAAAAATCAAGGAAAGAATTCCAAGTCAAAATACCGTTATGAAGATGCTCAATTAAAGTAGTTACTTTTGAAATTGCAAAAACAAAAACTAAGTCATAAAAAAGTTCTGAAAATTCTACACGTTTATGTTTAATAAGAGTTGTCATCTTAAGACCTTTCTATTTTAGAAGTACAATTTATTATAACAGAAAATGATAATGAAAGAGAAGGATATGCTTAAATAATTTCATGTGGCGCGAATGAACTGCGCCACAAAAGTTAGGTTTTTTCTGTCTAACTTTTGGGGTGCAGTTCAGAAGGGTGTTCATAAAATTATACCGTTGATATCCATTAGTTGACCAAAAGTAGAACAGATACACAAAAAAGCCTTGTAAATCAAGGCTTTTTCCTGTTGTATTTAGATGCCCCCTACAGGGATTTGGAAAGGACTTTCATATTGAGAGCAATTAAAAATATTGAAATATAAGTGATTTTAGGTATTTT
>NZ_AJRE01000092.1:0-5121 GCF_000296955.1 Streptococcus sp. GMD4S | reverse complement strand
GTGGTCGGATATAGGGCTTGTTTGGCAAGAGTTTGGAGAGGATGGGGACTGATACCTACCCCAATCAGTTCCTGCTCTTTGTAAAATTTCTCTGCCTCAGTAAAATCATCAGCTTCAGTCCAACTATAATTTGTATCCGCAAAGAGTCCACCTAACTCCTCAACAAAGACAAATAAGTTTGGTAGGTTCACTAAGATTTTCTGGCGATTCTTGTCAAATTCATCAAAAAGTCCTAGTTCAACCAAAGGCGTCAAAAGCGACAATTTCTTGTAATTCTTGGGAAGACGTGTGACAAAATATTCAATGCTTGAGAAAGGACGATTTTCAATAATCCAGTAAGACAAATCTCTTGGCATTCCCTTAATGGCTTTTAGACCAAGATAGATTTTCTTCTTAGCAATTTTATCATGATAGGGAATGCTGTTGATTGCTAAGGGAGCTACTTCAAAGCCCATCTGCAATGCATCTACAATGTAATCACTGCTAGAATAGTTCAACATAACTTGAAAGAAAATAGCAGGATAGTGTGTCTTGAAATAAGCTAGTTGGAATGCCAGTGCTGAGTAGGCATAAGCGTGGGATCGGTTAAATCCATAGCCTGCAAACTTTTCCATCACTGCAAAAACTTGGTTGGCCTTTTCTTCTGTATGCCCCAATTTCATAGCTCCTGTGATAAAATCTTCCTTCATCAGATGCATCTCTTTGGCATTTTTCTTACCCATGGCACGTCTGAGAATGTCGGCTTTACCAAGACTGAATCCTCCAAAGCGTTGAGCTACCTGCATAACCTGCTCTTGATAGAGCATAATACCGTAGGTTGATGAAAGGATGTCTTCTAAGGCAGGGTCTAACACCGTCACCTTTTCTTTACCATGCTTACGAGCGACAAAATTATCAATATAATCACTTGCCCCCGGTCTATTGAGGGATGTCGTTGCTACTACCTCTTCAAAGACTTGCGGCTGAACTCGTTTCAAGAGCCGAATGGCGCCAGGTTGTTCAAATTGGAAAATCCCCTTGGTATTTCCAGCAGCAAAGAGGGCCAGAGTTTCTTTGTCTTCCAGGTCAATCTCTTCGATTTTTAGATGAACGCCCTCTGATTCCGCAAGTAATTCTTTCATTTTTTGTACGAAAGTCAGGTTACGTAAGCCGAGGAAATCCATTTTTAGAAGTCCATTGGCTTCAACACCATGAGCATCATACTGGGTGATGAGCATATCCTCACCATATTTTAGAGGAATATAGTCCGTCAAGTCTTGGTCACTCATAACGACTCCTGCCGCATGGATAGAGGTCTGACGAGGATACCCTTCAATCTTTCGAGCAATCTCAAAAGCTTTTTGGTATTCGATCTTACTATTGATGACCTGTCTAAATTGCAAATTCTTTTCATAGGCCGTCGTTAGCGTATCTCGGAAACTGATTTTTTTCGTAATATTTGTTAATTCGTACTCAGGGACACCATAACGTTTGAAAACATCACGAATTGCCTGTTTTGCTCCAAAGGTCGAATAAGTGACAATCTGTGCCACATGTTGACTACCATAGCGATCACGAACATAGCGAATGAACTCCGGCCTATAAAGGTCAGGGATGTCGATATCGATATCGGGCATGGTATAGCGCTCACGATTTAAAAAGCGCTCGAAAATCAAGTTCTTCTCAACCGGGTCAATTCCTGTAATATCCAGTGAGTAAGCCACCAGACTACCAACCGCAGAACCACGCCCCATTCCCATATAATATCCTTGGGAACGTCCAAAACGGAGCAAATCCCAAACTACAAGGAAATAATCGTCAAAGCCCATATCATGAATCACAGCTAATTCCTCATTCAGTCGCTCATGATAGATAGCTGAGGTTAGCCCCTTGTCACTCAAGCCTTGCTCAGCTCTCTCTCTAAGTTCTTCGACCGCTGGTCTTTCAGGATTAAAGCGAGGGAGTTTTAAACTTGGGTCGATTTGATAGCTTACATTCTCTATCAGACCTTGGAGATTGGCAAGCGCCTGAGGGAAGCGATTTTTAAACCGTGCTTCCAAGTCTGAGGCAGGTAAAAAAATCCCTTGTTGTGAATGCAGATCCACTTCTCTCAGACTGACATTGTCCTTGACTGCTGATAAGATTTGTAAAACTTGAATATCTTCTTTTTCAAAAGAGTTGACCTGATAGAGTGGAAGAATTGGTCTAGTAAAGACTTCTTGAGGAGTATCTAGACTGACACCGATAAAATAATCGTGCCCCAAATCTAACTGTTCGATTCCCTCAAAATAGGGAACAATAATAGCAACATCTTCGAGGTGGGAGGTGAAGTCAGACCAATTTTTCCGTCCAGTCATTTTTAAAGTGGATAACTTCATCAACTCTTGATAACCTTTAGTGGATAGGGCTAGAAAACGTAGAGAGAGATTCTCCTCATCTTTGACCAAGGTCATTTCTAAACCAATTAAAGGTTGAATGCTATGCTTACGAGTTGCTTCTAGAAAATGATAGGCTCCATAGAGATTATCCACATCCATGATAGCAAGGTGAGAATAGCCGTATTCTTTAGCCATTTGTACGTATTTTTCAATCGAAACCACACTTTCCATAAAACTATAAACAGTCTTGGTGTCGAGCTGTGCAATCATTTCTTCTCCTCCTTGCTTTCGTTTTACTACTATTATACCATTTTAAGCTGGATATTGAAGCAACTCTGCACTTTCTTTTCAATATCATCAGTTCCAAACTTCTTCTCTTCTTACTGTTAAATTCTTCATTTTTCAAAGGAAGAAAATATAAAATTAATATTATATAATAGTTTTAAATGTAAATTTAGATATATTTATACCAAACGAAGAATAATAAAGATAGGAGTTATATGCAGTTTTACATATAAAATTCTCTAGAAAAAGGCTTACTTCTATGGTATTTATTCAGCATTTTATAATAACTTACTAAATAGATATGCTGGTTTAAGAAATTTATTTCATTTAAGTTTATTTATTCCATTTTTCCCTCTTTTTTGATATAATAAATCCAGTCTGTTTTCAAAGGAGAGAAACATGCGTTTTAATCAATTCAGCTATCAACCAACCACTAGTTCTCAACGATTTGCAGAATTAGAAGGTCTTGGTCTAAAGCTGTCACCCCAACTGTCCTTAAAAAGACAGTTTGAAGACTTCATTTGTTGGAGTTTTTTCACTTATTCTGACACGGATTATGCCTTATCGACTTTGGCTGAGGATAAAGAAACAGATTTAGTAACCTTTTTCCAGTCAGACCGTGAGTTAACTGCGGAGATTTTCTACACAGTAGTTTTTCAACTTTTAGGATTTAGCTATCTTGTTGACTTTGAGGATGCCGAACAGTTTCGTAAAGAAACTGGTTTTCCTATTGTTTATGGGGATCTCATTGAAAATCTTTATCAGTTACTCAATACGAGAACGAAAAAAGGAAATACGCTCATTGATCAACTTGTTAGTGATGGACTCATTTCAGAAGACAATCACTACCACTACTTTAACGGTAAGAGCTTGGCAACCTTCTCTACTCATGATGTCATTCGTGAAGTCGTGTATGTCGAGAGTCGTGTGGATACTGATAACGACGGTCTCCCTGACTTAGTCAAGGTCAGCATTATTCGCCCGCGTTATGATGGACAGATTCCTTCAGTCATGACTGCCAGCCCTTACCACCAAGGGACCAACGATAAAGCCAGTGACAAGGCTCTCTACAAAATGGAAGGGGTGCTTGAGGTCAAACCGCCCCACACCATTGAACTTGAGGAGCCCAAGCTGAATTTAGTCGAATCTCATGGTCAAGCAGAAGTCGTCTCAGAAGCTGAAGAAAAGCTATCTCATATCAATAGCTCATATACACTCAATGACTACTTCCTCCCACGTGGATTTGCCAATCTCTATGTATCAGGTGTTGGAACCAAAGATTCTCAAGGTCTCATGACCAATGGTGACTACCAGCAGATTGAAGCTTATAAAAATGTCATTGATTGGCTCAATGGTCGTTGTCGTGCTTTCACGGACCACACGCGCAAGCGCCAAATCAAGGCTGACTGGTCAAACGGCAAAGTCGCAACAACAGGTATTTCCTATCTAGGTACCATGTCTAATGGTCTCGCCACCACTGGTGTTGATGGTTTGGAAGTGATCATCGCAGAAGCAGGTATTTCCTCTTGGTACAACTACTATCGTGAAAATGGTCTGGTAACCAGCCCAGGTGGTTATCCAGGTGAGGATTTTGACTCACTTGCTGAATTGACCTACTCCCGCAATCTCTTAGGCGGTGACTATATTCGTGGCAATGAAGCTCATCAAACGGACTTAGAAAAGGTTAAAGAGAAACTCGATCGCAAGACTGGTGACTACAATCAGTTTTGGCATGACCGCAACTATCTGCTCAATGCTCACAAGGTTCAAGCTGAGGTCGTCTTTACGCATGGTTCCCAGGATTGGAACGTCAAACCTCTTCATGTTTACCAGATGTTTCATGCTCTTCCTAGCCACATCAATAAGCACCTCTTTTTCCATCATGGTGCCCATGTCTATATGAACAACTGGCAGTCGATCGACTTCCGCGAGTCCATGAATGCCTTGTTAAGTAAGAAATTGTTAGGACTTGACTCAGGCTATCAACTTCCGACTGTCATCTGGCAGGACAATATCGCACCGCAAAAATGGCAAGGTCTTGATAACTTTGGCAAACAGGATGAACTGCATACCTTCTCTCTTGGTAATGATGAAAAAGTGATTCAAAACCAGTATGATCAAAAAGATTTTGATCGTTATGGTAAGACTTACCAGACCTTCAACACTGAACTTTACCAAGGAAAAGCCAATCAAATCACCATTGACCTTCCAGTAAGTCAAGACATTCACTTAAATGGGCGAGTGGAGCTGAAACTTCGTGTCAAATCGAGTACGAACAAGGGCTTATTATCAGCCCAACTGTTAGAACTTGGACAAAAGAAATATCTGCAGCCTTATCCAGCTGTTTTAAATGCTAGAACCATTGATAATGGTCGTTACCACATGTTAGAAAATCTCTGTGAACTGCCATTCAACCCAAGTGCCCAACGTGTCATCACCAAAGGCTACCTTAATCTTCAAAATCGAACCAATCTCTTGA
>NZ_AJRE01000091.1:0-5149 GCF_000296955.1 Streptococcus sp. GMD4S | reverse complement strand
TTTTCTTCCTACTCTTGGCCTTGGTTGGTTATGCGGTTGGCTATCTCTTCATGCGCTCAGGTCTTGGTGGCATGATTATTGCCTTGATTATTGGTCTTATCTACGCTCTGACCATGATCTTTCAATCGACAGAGATTGTCATGTCTATGAATGGGGCGCGTGAGGTTGATGAGCAAACAGCTCCAAACCTCTACCATGTAGTAGAAGATATGGCCATGGTCGCTCAGATTCCCATGCCTCGTGTTTTCATCATTGAGGATTCATCTTTAAATGCCTTTGCAACAGGTTCGAATCCGCAGAATGCAGCTGTCGCAGCCACTTCGGGTCTCCTAGCCATCATGAACCGTGAGGAGCTAGAAGCAGTAATGGGGCATGAAGTCAGTCATATCCGGAACTATGATATCCGTATTTCGACCATTGCTGTTGCCCTTGCTAGTGCTATTACCCTGCTATCTAGTATGGCAGGACGGATGATGTGGTGGGGTGGTGCAGGCCGCAGACGGAGTGATAATGATCGTGATGGAAATGGTTTGGAGATTATCATGCTTGTTATCTCTCTCTTAGCCATTGTTCTAGCACCTCTCGCTGCAACCTTGGTGCAATTAGCCATTTCCCGTCAGAGGGAATTTCTGGCGGATGCATCTAGTGTGGAGCTGACCCGCAATCCTCAAGGGATGATCAATGCCTTGCGTAAGTTGGACAATAGCGAGCCGATGCATCACCATGTCGATGATGCCAGCAGTGCTCTGTACATCAATGATCCTAAGAAAGGTGGGGGACTACAAAAACTCTTTTATACCCACCCACCTATCTCAGAACGAATCGAACGCTTGAAACACATGTAGAAAAAATGGCTCTTTGTCAACTGTAGTGGGTTGAAGAAAAGCTAAAATAAGCTCCATAATATCCATAGGGGATTTACCCACTACAAATATTATAGAGCCGAAAAATATTTGAAGCAGGTGGATAGAAGAAATCACCTGCTTTTTTCTCGTCTTTTGAAAATGATGGACATTTTGAGGATAGTATAGTTGATGAGGGTTTTGATGTAGATAAAAACGTTCAGACACAGAGGATGATTGAGGCAGTGCGAGATGCACTATCAAAATTAAATGATGAAGAAAGAGAAATCATTGATAGACTTTATTTCAATGATGAAACTATTCGTTTGGTGGCTGAAATGAAAAAAATATCTCATCCAGCTCTCATAAAGAGAAGAAATAAGATATTGGAAAAGCTAAGAGAGTTGCTGAAAGAATTTAGATAGTAATGAGAAGAAGCGGGAAAAAAATTTTTGTCTGCTTCTTTTTAGATATTGCAATGTTTTAACTGTTATGCTATAATAATAACAGTTAAAACACAAATAACAGTAGGGGGTTGATGATGAATATACAGATAAATAATTCCAGTGATGAACCAATATATCTGCAAATAAAAAATCAAATTAAAGCACAAATCATTTCTGGAGATTTGAAAGTGGGAGAACAACTACCTTCGATAAGATTCTTAGCGAAAGAAATAAGAGTAAGTATGTTAACTGCAAAAAGAGCTTTTGATGAATTAGAGTTAGACGGGTTTATAAATTCGGTACAAGGAAAAGGTAATTTTGTTGCAGCACAAAATAAAGAACTAATTCGAGAAGAATACTTAAAGAAAATTGAATCGAAGCTTCAAGAAGTAGTTGAACTTTCAGAAATTGCAGATGTATCCAGTGATGAATTGATAAAAATGTTAAAGAGTTATGTGGAGGGTGAATATGAGTAAATATGCTATTGAAATTAAAGATTTAGTAAAAACATTTGACAGTTTTAAACTAGGACCGGTAAATCTTACTATTCCGAAAGGAACAATAGTTGGATATATCGGACAGAATGGAGCTGGTAAAAGTACAACTATAAAATTGTTACTTGGGCTTTTAAGAAAAGACTCTGGCGATATAAGACTTTTAGATGAGGAAAATCCTAATAGTGTTGAACTGAAAGATAAACTTGGAGTGGTATTTGATGATTTGTTAGTGCCGGAAGAAATGACATTAATCGATGTTGAAAAGTTTTGTCATAGAGTTTATTCAAAATGGGATAAAAAGCAGTTTTATGGATTCGTTGAAAAATTCAATTTACCACATAAAAAGATGATTAAAAACTATTCTCGTGGTATGAAAATGAAACTTTCAATGGCTGTTGCTTTATCTCACAATGCTGAACTTTTGATTTTAGATGAAGCAACAAGTGGGCTTGACCCAATTGTAAGAGAGGAAATCTTGGATTTGTTATTAGATTTTATGCAAGATGAAAATCATACAATTCTTATTTCTTCCCATATTTTATCTGACTTAGAAAAAGTGGCAGATTACATTGCTTTTATCCACAATGGAAAAATCTTATTTATGGAAACAAAAGATGAGTTAAAAGAAAACTACGGTATATGTACTTTATCCAATGAAGAAGTAAATAACATTGATGAAGAAGCCATTGTAGGAAGAAGAATACATTCTTTTGGGCAAGAGTTACTTGTTAAAAAGAGTCTTGTACCTGATGGTATCAAGTTACAAAAACCGTCAATTGAGGATATTATGATTTACTTTGTGAAAGGAGTGAGACAATAATGACATCATTAATTTTGAAAGATATAGCAACTTTAAAAAAGACATTATTATTAACGGTTACTATCAGTATTGCACTGGCTGTATATGGAATTTATGAAAATGAATTGTTTATGGTTCCGTTAATATGTGTAATGATTCCGCTCATACTTACTGCAATCGCCTTTGGCTATGATACAAAATCAAATTTCGAACAGTTTGCATTTTCGATGCCAATAAAAAAGAGCAGTTATGTGTTGAGCAAGTTTTTCTTTGCATTTGCCTTTGGTTTGGTTGGTTCAATCTGCATTTTTGTACTGTTGATGACAAAAAATCAAATGTCATTGGATAATATAGTGTTTATTGCTTTAATTACATTAGCTGCTAGTATACTTATGTCTGCCATTCAATTACCATTTATTCTTAAATATGGTGCTGAAAAGGGTAGACTCATTATGGTAATCACTTATTTCTTAATATTTGCTTTATCAACACTGTTAAAAGAAAAGTCAAATTTTCTTGCAGAACTAATGGAGATTTTTAGTAAGAATTCTATATCAATGATTTGCTTAGGAATTTTAGTTGTAAGCATATTAATCATAGGGCTTGCAGTAAAATTGTCCGTTATGATTATGGAGAAAAAAGAATACTAGTTATAAATTATTTAATTTGTAGTTAAGTGGCAGAGATGGAAAAACAATTTTTTCCTTAATTGTCAAGTCAAGTGCAACAAAGTTGTTCTTCTGATTAAGTGAGTATCTTTCAAGCTGTTTGAGTTAGCTCAAACAGCCCAAAGAATCCAGAGGTCGTCTCTGGATTTTTGCTATATTCAACATTTATAAATCTTGTAAATCAACAACTTCCAAACCATTTTCTGTCAAACGATAGATACTCGTACAGACCTCTTTTAAGAAGCGTCTGTCATGCGAAACAGTAATCAGACCGCCTGGATAGGAGGCAAAGAGTTTTCTGATTTCGGGTTGAGAAGTGGGAGAAAAGTTTCGTGTGGGCTCATCTAGAAGGAGAAAGTTTGGTTTGCGCAACACTAAATCCAAAAGTAGAAGTTTACCCTGTTGACCACCAGATAAGGAGCGGATTTGGTGGTGCATCTCTGGATAGCTGAAATTGAGACTAGCTAGGTGAGATTGGATTTTCTGCAGTTCCTCTTTTCGTCCAGTTTGACTGAGGTAGGCTATTGGAGATAAATCCAATTGCAGTTTTTTATGGTAATCTTGTGGCATAAAAGCAAGCGAAATCTCTCTTTTGGCGCTGAGCAGTTGTTGAAACTTGGCTAACAGAGTTGATTTCCCAACACCATTTGGCCCAATGATACCGATTTTATCTTGGCCACGGACAGTTAGTTGTAACCCCTGAGCTAAAACGCGCTCTCCAATGGACAAATTTTCTTTTTCCAGTTGGATTAATACTTTAGAAGCCGGTAATGGTTGGACGTCTGAAAAGAAAAGTTGGATTTGTTCCTCGTCAAGTGGCTTTTGGGTCATGGACTGGGCTTCCTTTTCAAAGCGTTTTTCTTGAGAGAGTACATTTTTCATCTTTTTAGCCAATAGGCGCCCGGCAACATCATTTTTAGTATTTCGCAAAGCATTTTCTACATTCTGCTTAACGCGACGATGTTTTTCCATGGTTTTGTCATAGGCTCTTTGGTCGTTAGCAGCTTGCTGGCTTTGTCTGGCAAAACTAGCCTTCCTCTGGTCACTATAGCGATCGTAGTCTAAATGCTCCACTAGGGTTTCGGCTTCTTTCCGGTGTTTAACAAGGCGTAAATGGATAATAGTATCCGCAGTTTGAGAAAGAAAGTCTTCATCATGGGAAATGAAAATAACAGTTTGCCTAATCTTTCGAATTTGACCTTTTAGCCAATCAACCGTCTCAAGGTCTAGGTCATTTGAAGGTTCATCTAAAAATAGAATCTCAAAGGGTTTTGCCAACTCATGGATGAGCTGAATTTTCAAAGCTTCGCCCCCTGATAGACTGCCAATTTCTTGGTCGCTAGCAAAACGGTCGCTATCAAAGTGCAATTCCTCCGCCAAACGATAAAGAATACTGTAGTCTAAATCAGCAGAATCCAAAAAGAAGTAGTCATGTAGAGTTTTCTTTTTCAGGTCCTCAGCTAGTTTTTGAGGAATGTAGGCCAGTGATTGAAGGTCAGACTGAATGTCGCCCTTGATAGTAAAATCAGGCAAAGCTTCCCCCATTAAAGCTCGTAGTAAAGTCGATTTGCCATTTCCCTCTTCACCAATAATAGCAACCTTTTCTCCGTCTTGGATAGTCATGGTTAGGTCAGATACAAGATCTCGTAGATCTTTGTTTTGTGTGATGGTCAGATGATTGATTTTTATCATATTGTTGCCCTTTCTAGAATGTCCATAGTGCATAACAAAAAGCTCTACTTTATCTAGTAGAGCCCAAAGTCACTGTCAAAACTCTATTATCCTCGTTGAAAAGGTCGTCAAACTAGCTTGGAGCTGCCTAACCCAAGAGGGGCAGATGATTAGCTTTCCAGTTTTTTGATTTTCAATGAGGACAAGATACTAGAAAATCTAGTAT
>NZ_AJRE01000090.1:0-5339 GCF_000296955.1 Streptococcus sp. GMD4S | reverse complement strand
AAGTTAAAGGGCAAACCTGTCATTATCGGAAGCGACCCCAGACAAACAGGTGGGCGTGGTGTCGTTTCTACCTGTAGCTATGAGGCACGAGCTTTTGGTGTTCATTCAGCCATGAGTTCTAAAGAAGCTTATGAGCGCTGTCCCCAAGCTATCTTTATCTCTGGAAATTATGAAAAGTATAAGACTGTGGGACTTGAGATTCGAGCTATTTTTAAACGCTACACTGATTTGATTGAACCTATGAGTATCGACGAGGCATACTTAGATGTGACGGAAAATAAACTCGGTATCAAGTCAGCCGTCAAAATAGCCCGCCTCATCCAAGAGGATATCTGGCAGGAACTACACCTGACCGCTTCTGCAGGCGTTTCCTACAATAAATTTCTAGCTAAAATGGCCAGTGATTATCAGAAGCCACATGGTTTGACAGTGATTCTACCTGACAAAGCCCAAGACTTTCTCAAACAAATGGACATTGCTAAATTTCATGGTGTAGGAAAGAAGACAGTAGAAAAGCTTCATGAAATGGGCATTTATACTGGTGCAGACTTATTGGATGTCTCAGAAGTTACTTTAATCGATCGCTTTGGCAGACTTGGTTATGATCTTTATCGAAAGGCTCGTGGTATTCACAATTCTCCAGTCAAGTCCAATCGCATCCGCAAATCAATCGGGAAGGAGAAAACCTATAGTAAGATTCTCCAGGATGAAGAAGATATCAAAAAAGAGCTGACTCTTCTCTCCGAAAAGGTAGCTCACAATCTCAGCAAGCAGGACAAAGCTGGAAAAATCATTATCCTAAAAATACGATATGCTGACTTCTCCACTCTGACTAGACGAAAAAGCCTCCCACAAGCTACACAGGACGCTAGTCAGATTTCTCAAACCGCCCTTCAACTCTACGAAGAGCTAGCTGAAAAAGAAAAAGGTATCCGTTTACTAGGAATTACGGTGACAGGATTTTAAAAAGCTTGAAGGAAACTTCCCTCAAGCTTTTTTCTTATACAAACAAACGCACAAAACTATAGAGCAACAAGACACTACCGAGTACGATACGGTATTTACCAAAGAGTGTAAAGTCGTGTTTTTTCACATAACTGGTCAAGAAACGAATAGCAACCATGCTGACCGCAAAGGCAACACCCATGGCAACCAAGAGCAAGAACAGTTGTCCAAAACTCAAGAGTTGACCTGCTTTAATAAATTTGAAAATCTTTAAAGCGCTGGCTCCGAACATAACAGGAATTCCGAGATAGAAGGTGAACTCTGTTACGACTGAGCGGCTTGTTCCATTTAACAAACCACCAACGATCGTCGCACCTGAACGGCTCGTTCCTGGAAAGAGGGCGAGGACTTGGAAGAGCCCAATGTAAAGGGCTGTTTTATAGGGCAACTTGTCTAGCTCTGTCACTGTTGGTTCAATGGCTTGCGCCTTATTTCGTTTTTCAAGGTAGATAAAGGCAACACCATAGATAATCAACATGATTGCAACTGAAACCATGTTATGGAAGTTGGCATCAAACCAATCATCTAATTTAAAAACCAATAGCAAAGGCAAGGTCGCAACGAAGACTTTTGACCACAATTGCCAAGTTCTACGAACTTCTACCTTAGTTTTACCAGGTTTGAAAGGGTTAAGCTTGTTAAAGTAAATGACCATAACTGCTAAAATGGCACCAAGCTGAATGACAACATTAAACATGGACATGAAGGCTTCATTCTGGTCCTTGTATTGTACAAATTCTTCAACCAAGATCAAGTGGCCAGTACTTGAAATGGGCAACCATTCCGTAATTCCTTCAACAATCCCAAAAAAGATTGACTTCAAAATTTCAATAAAATACATACATTACTCCTTTTTCTGTCCTCTATTATAACATAATTTCAGATGTTGCGATAGATTTTTTAGAAGGCGCCGATGCTACCACCGCCTCCGCCTCCTGAGAATCCTCCACCTGAAGAACCACTTCCAGAAGATACAGAGTAATTGCTAGCTGTATTTGCGACAGCAGTATATTGCTTGATTTGTGCAGTTGAGGTGTAGAACTGTGAGTGCCAACCATAGGCTACATAAAGATTCAAATCTGGATTTTCAAGCTGAATATGGCGGACTTTCATTAACTTGCTCACCTTCTTGGCATAACCAAAGAGAGTCGCATAGACCAGTAGACGATTCCAAAGGACGATGCTCTCTAGCTCGGCCTGATCCAGATGAGCGATGTCGCGAAGCATATTTTCAAAACTCGTCCAGAGATAGAAGATTTCTGCTCCTTCCTCTGTTAGAACTCCATCACGATAGGCCCCTCGCGTGGCAAGATAAACCCAGAAACTAGTCCCTAATCCTGTCAATCCTAAAAGTAGAAACGGGATCGAAAAGAAGCCATGTGTTTGCCAACTATAATAAAAGAAAAGCAATCCACCTAGAGCTGTTATGGCTGAACAGACCCGCATCCCGAGAGCAAGGCGACGTTCCTCACTTGTCAAAGGACGATAGTAGCTTGGGATACGAAGTACATGGACCTTATCCTTGACACAAGACTGAATGCGTTGAAGTCTTCCTTCAAAGGAGCGTTTGAGACGCGAGCCTGTTTCTCGGATATGTTTTTCATCTGACTCTTTGGCACCACGGTAAAGGGAAGATGAAACTTGGTAATCAGGGAAGAGCTCTGAAATAGCCAATTCTTTCTTATTTGACAAGGTCATGCGTAGACATTCTTTCTCAAAATTGGACAAACCCTTTTCACTGATAATGCGCACATAAGGTTCCTCATCCCCTTGGAAAATAGATAAATGACCTCGATCTACTAAATCCAACAAGGTTGCCTGAATCAGACGTTCAAAAGTAAATTTACCAAACCCTGATTTGTTTAGGGGATTGACTTCCTCTAAGGAAGTTGAATACACTGCTTCTGCTAAAACCATTGGAGGCAAATCCATCGGTGGTTCGTAGAGTCGATGATCTTTTGGAAAGACCTTTTTAATGCTTGTACTCTGACGAAACATCCTATAGAAAATAGGAACTAGAAGTAAGAGACTCATAAAAATGACGGGAAATACCCATTTCATCAAAATCTCACTTTGCGCTTTTTCTGTTGCTATATTGCTTTCAATCCGGTTAAAATCGGTTAAACGTTCTTCCTCTAATCCTTGATCTGGAGCTCCTGCAAAAGCACTTCTAGGCCAGTATGCGTGTAATTCGATCTGTCGCTTTCTAGGAAGGTCTTTCATTTTGACATGATAGAGATTATTTACTTTTTCAACACTAGAGTCCCTTAGGAGTTGTCCTGCATGAAAATAGAGTTTCTCCGCTGGAGTATCAGAGCTGACCTTGAACTCAATCTCTTTGATGTCTCCAGTACTATCTGTCAAGGGTTGCCAATTTAGCTCTGCGATATCCTTATACAAGAAGAGAAGATTTGATAGTTTCCAGGTAACCGTTACCCGAACAGTATCTCCAGCATATCCAGCATTGTAAATTTTTACCTTGTAACCGTCCTCTTCCTCCATAGTATAGAAGGAAGCATTTTGAACAATTCTTCCATTTTTAGAGACCTGAACGGTCGGATCGGGATCAATGTCAAATCCTTCTGGCATTTTCCCAGCTTTCCCGAGTCCAACTAACTGACCATTATAATCATCTCCAAAGCGGTAGGTAATTGTTTCCTTAAAAATTGCAGTATTATCTGCATGAATATTCAAATCACCCTGATAAGATAAGATATCAAAGTCTACTGCAAAAACCAGGCTCGGTATAAATAATAAATAAGTAAATACCAAAGCCAACAGCCATCTTTTTTTCATAATCGCTTCCCTTTCAATCTTTTTACCATTATATCATTTTTTATAAGTAAAGGCTTACTTGTATTGAAAATCTCACTATTTTTAGATACAATAGAGAGAGTCATTTTTAGACTAGAAATAGGAGAAAACATGAAAAAATTATGCTTATCTATCCTTGCTAGCCTAGCCCTTACCTTAGGACTAGTTAGCCAAGTCCAAGCCGACGAATATTTACGCATCGGGATGGAGGCAGCTTACGCTCCCTTCAACTGGACCCAAGACGACGATAGTAACGGCGCCGTCAAAATCGACGGTACCAACCAATATGCCAACGGCTACGATGTTCAAATTGCTAAAAAGATTGCCAAAGACCTTGGTAAGGAACCTTTGGTTGTGAAAACCAAATGGGAAGGACTTGTTCCAGCCCTTACTTCTGGCAAAATTGATATGATCATTGCCGGTATGAGCCCAACCGCTGAACGCAAACAAGAAATTGCTTTTTCAAGCAGTTACTATACTAGCGAACCGGTTCTATTGGTAAAAAAGGACTCTGCCTATGCCAATGCCAAATCTTTAGAGGACTTTAGTGGAGCAAAAATCACGTCTCAACAAGGTGTTTATCTTTATGACCTGATTTCCCAAATTCCAGGTGCCAAAAAAGAAACAGCTATGGGTGACTTCGCCCAAATGCGTCAAGCTCTGGAGGCTGGTGTTATTGATGCCTATGTTTCTGAACGACCTGAAGCAATGACCGCTGAGTCTGCTAACGCTAAGTTCAAAATGATCCAACCTCAACCGGGTTTCAAAACTGGCGAAGAAGATACAGCTATTGCCATTGGACTTCGTAAAGATGACAGCCGCATCAGCCAAATCAACGCGAGCATCGAAACCATCTCTAAGGATGAACAAGTAGCCCTCATGGATCGTATGATCAAAGAGCAACCTGTGGAGTCTACAACAACGGAGGAAGAAAGTAGTTTCTTTAGCCAAGTTGCTAAGATCCTTTCTGAAAACTGGCAACAACTCTTGCGTGGTGCTGGTATCACACTCCTAATCTCCATTATCGGAACCATCACAGGTCTCCTTATCGGACTTGCAATCGGGGTCTTCCGTACCGCTCCACTATCTGAGAACAAGGCAATGTACACCCTACAGAAACTAGTCGGTTGGATTCTCAATGTCTATATCGAGATCTTCCGTGGTACACCAATGATTGTTCAATCCATGGTTATCTACTATGGAACTGCCCAAGCTTTCGGTATCAATCTTGACCGCACACTAGCCGCTATCTTCATCGTCTCAATCAACACAGGTGCCTACATGACTGAAATCGTCCGTGGTGGTATTCTAGCAGTTGACAAAGGACAGTTTGAAGCTGCAACTGCTCTTGGTATGACCCACAATCAAACCATGCGTAAGATTGTCCTACCTCAGGTTGTCCGTAATATTCTACCTGCTACTGGTAATGAGTTTGTCATCAATATCAAAGATACCTCTGTATTGAACGTTATTTCAGTTGTTGAGCTTTATTTCTCAGGAAATACTGTAGCAACACAAAC
>NZ_AJRE01000089.1:0-5409 GCF_000296955.1 Streptococcus sp. GMD4S | reverse complement strand
AAGGATGCAAATGGAGCTGTAGCTGGAGGACCCATGCATTACATCCTTTTGGGGATGGGAGAAAAGTGGCGTCCACTTGCTATCTTCTTTGCCCTAGCGGGTGTATTGGTAGCCCTTCTAGGGATTGGTACCTTTACCCAAGTCAATTCGATTACAGAATCCATTCAAAATACAGCCCAAGTTGATCCAGCAATCACAGCTCTGATTTTATCCATTTTTGTAGGGATTGCCGTTTTTGGTGGCCTCAAATCCATATCAAAAGTTTCGACAGCAGTGGTTCCTTTTATGGCTATTGTCTATATTTTAGGGACTCTTACAGTTATTCTCTTTAATATCGAGAAAATCCCAGCCACACTTGCCCTCATCTTTACTTCAGCCTTTAGTCCAACTGCTGCGGTAGGTGGTTTTGCAGGTGCCAGTATTCGGATGGCTATCCAGAATGGTGTGGCGCGAGGAGTCTTTTCGAACGAATCTGGTCTTGGTTCTGCTCCCATTGCAGCGGCTGCAGCTAAGACTAATGAGCCTGTCGAGCAAGGCTTGATTTCCATGACAGGAACCTTTATTGATACTTTGATTATCTGTACTCTGACAGGTCTGACAATCTTGGTAACTGGTGTTTGGAGTGGTGATTTGAATGGAGTTGCCTTGACCCAGTCAGCCTTTTCAACAGTTTTTTCACACTTTGGACCTGCTCTTTTGACCATCTTCCTTGTGCTCTTTGCCTTTACGACGATCCTCGGATGGAACTATTACGGAGAGCGCTGTTTTGAGTTTCTCTTTGGTGTTCGTTTTATCTGGCTCTATCGTGTAGTCTTTGTAGTCATGGTCTTGTTGGGAGGATTTATCGAGTTGGATATGGTTTGGATTATCGCAGATATCGTCAACGCCTTGATGGCTCTGCCAAACTTGATTGCCCTCTTGGTCTTGTCGCCAGTCGTCATTGCTGAGACTAAAAAGTATTTTAAACACTAACCCAATCACACTTTTAGTGTGATTTTTTCATTTCATAGACATTTCCTATCAAGGCGATTGAAAATATATATTATCCAAGGGGGAAATTCTATGATAGACTAAATGACAATAAAATGAAAAGAGGTTTCTTATGACAACATTTACCATCCACACAGTAGAATCAGCACCAGCAGAAGTGAAAGAAGTTCTTGAAACAGTACAAAAAGATAACAATGGCTATATTCCCAACCTAATCGGTCTCTTGGCTAACGCTCCTACCGCGCTTGAAGCCTACCGAACTGTCGGAGCCATCAACCGTCGCAATAGCTTAACACCAGTAGAGCGTGAAGTAGTGCAAATCACGGCAGCCGTAACCAATGGTTGCGCTTTCTGCGTGGCTGGACATACTGCCTTTTCAATCAAACAAATCCAGATGAATGATGATCTTCTCCAAGCCCTTCGCAACCGCACTCCGATTGAAACAGATCCAAAACTAGATACTCTAGCTAAGTTTACCTTGGCGGTCATCAATACCAAAGGGCGTGTAGGAGATGAAGCCTTGGCTGAATTTTTGCAAGCTGGTTACACGCAACAAAATGCCTTGGACGTGGTTCTCGGTGTTAGTCTTGCCAGCCTCTGCAACTATGCCAACAATCTAGCCAATACGCCTATTAACCCAGAATTACAACCGTATGCCTAGTTCGAATCAGAAAGAAAAAATGAAGACTGAGCAATCCAGTCTTCATTTTTCTATGCTATTTTAAGCGCTTTTATGCTATACTAATAATAACATGATTATTGGAGGCTCGGATGAAAAAGCTACCCTTAGTATTCTCTGGCTGTTTATTAGGTTTAGCAGGTGCAGGAAATCTGATTGCAGATACTTTGCCTGTTCTGTCGCATTTATTGAGCCTGACTGGTCTAGTGTTGTGGCTTTTCTTTCTGATTCTCCATCTTTTTAATTGGGAAGAAACCAAGCAAGAATTGACCAAGCCCCCTCTTTTATCTGGGATGGCCACTTTTCCTATGGCTGGGATGATTTTATCGACCTATGTTTTTCGCGTATTCCCTGCTCTTTCTTTGCTAGCACAAGGAATCTGGTGGTTTTCCTTTCTCTTGGATTTGGCGTTGATTGCTACTTTTACCATCAAATTTGCCTGTCCGGGTCGGAGGGTCAATGCGACTCCAAGTTGGACGGTACTCTATGTGGGAATAGCAGTAGCAGCCTTGACCTATCCTCTGGTAGGCATTATTGAGATTGCCTATGCGACCTTGAGTTTTGGTTTTGTCTTGACCTTCTATCTCTATCCGCTTATTTATAGCGATTTAAAGAAAGATCCACTCCCAGTGGCCTTGCTTGGACAGGAAGGAATCTACTGTGCTCCCTTTTCCCTACTCTTAGCTTCTCTAGTTCGAGTTGGAGGAGCAGGCCTACCGACTTGGCTCTTGATTGTCATGATTTTGGCATCTCAGTCCTTCTTTTTCTTTGTTTTAACTCGCCTGCCCAATATTTTAAAACAAGGCTTTCAACCAGCCTTCTCAGCCCTCACCTTCCCAACCATTATCACAGCTACTTCGCTCAAGATGGCTCAGGGGATCTTGAAACTTCCATTTCTGGATTATCTGGTGTTTGCTGAAACTGTTATATGCCTCACTATTTTATTCTTTGTCTTGGTTGGTTATCTGATTTGGTTACGAAAAAAGGTCTAGCTAGAAATAGCTAGGCCTTTTTTTATGGTTTGATAACTTCAGCTCCACCCATATATGGACGAAGTGCTTCTGGAATGGTTACAGAACCATCTTCATTTTGATAGTTTTCAAGAATGGCAGCCACTGTACGTCCAACTGCAAGTCCAGAACCGTTCAAGGTGTGAAGGAGTTTCACCTTGCCATCGGCTTCATCACGGTAACGGATTTGGGCACGACGGGCTTGGAAATCTTCTGTATTTGAACAACTTGAGATTTCACGATAGGTATTTTGGGCGGGAATCCAAACTTCCAAGTCATAAGTCTTGGCAGCTGAGAAGCCCATATCTCCAGTAGAGAGCGCAACGACACGGTATGGAAGGTTGAGTTTTTGAAGAATATTTTCAGCGTTTGCTGTCATTTTTTCCAATTCTTCGTATGATTCTTCTGGTTTGGCAAATTTGACCATTTCAACCTTGTGGAATTGGTGCAGACGAATCAAACCACGTGTATCACGACCAGCAGAACCAGCCTCAGAACGGAATGATGGACTCATAGCGGTAAAGTAGATTGGTAGGTCTTTACCGTCAAGGATTTCATCACGGTAGTAGTTTGTCAGAGGCACTTCAGCCGTAGGAATAAGGACATAATTAGTGTCTTTCAATTCAAAAGTATCTTCCTTGAATTTTGGATATTGACCAGTACCAAACATTGAGTCATGGTTAACCATGTATGGTGTGATGACTTCAGTATAGCCCTCTTTTCCATGCTCGTCCAACATAAAGTTGTAGATAGCACGTTCCAAACGAGCCCCAAGTCCTTTATAGAAGAGGAAGCGAGCACCAGTAACTTTTGCTCCACGTTCCCAGTCAAGGATACCCAAGTCTTCACCAAGATCCCAGTGAGCTTTTGGTTCAAAGTCAAACTCGCGCGGAGTTCCCCAACGGCGAACTTCCACATTATCGTCCTCATCAGCTCCAACAGGAACGCTGTCAGCTGGGATGTTTGGAAGAGTCGTGGTAAATTCTGTCAATTTAGCATCGATTTCCCCCAATTCAGCATCCAAGGCTTTGACTTCAGCAGATAGGGTTTGCATAGCAGCAATCTTGTCATCGGCATTTTCCTTGTTGCGCTTGGCTTGGGCAATCTCAGCAGAAACAGTGTTACGTTCTGCTTTTAGAGTTTCAACCTTGACCAAGATGTCACGACGTTTAGCATCGATTTCTTTCATCTCATTTAAGATAGCAGCATCTACACCACGTGTAGCTAATTTTTCAGCGACAGCATCAAAATCTGTACGAATACGTTTAATATCTAACATAAGAACTCCTTTATGAAAAAAAGCACACCTGACAAAGTGTTGGAGTGGCAGGGCCACGGTTCCATCCAACTTCACAGGTGTGCACTTGATTCTGTATTTAATTGTGAACAACGGTAGAATTTCACCTATCCCTCCTATCTGCTCGCAACACCCGCAGACTTTCTGAAAGAAGAGGATAACCTACTTATCCGTTGCTATGATTATACTAAAGTTTCTACTTTTTTGCAAATAGATTTTTAAGTTTTTGTCCAATGGTCTGGAGTAGAGTCGGAAGTTTCACGACCTTGTCGTTTCCTAATTTTTCCCGAGCGATTTTGAGGATAGCTCCAGAGTCTTTTGAAGCAAAGAGAAATTTTCCTTGATCAGTGAAGACTTCAAAGTGGCGGCTGATCTTGCGACCACTTACGTTGGCTCCGATTTGCTGAATGCTGGACCAGGGGATTTGGATATATTGTTCGACATTGACATCAGGATAAAACTCTAAGGCTTGATCCCCAACTAGAAATTTTCCAACTTTTCCAGAGATAGAGAGGTAAGATGTCCCAGTAGTTTGGAGGTCAATGACTTGATTGAGTGATTGGGCCATGATTAGTCTTCCTTACTTTCATCGAAAAAGGCATGATAGAGAGCCTTGATAGCGGCCTTCTCTTGCTCTTTATTGACAACAAACATGATGGAAACTTCGCTTGAACCTTGTGACATCATCTGGATGTTGATTTTATTCTCAGACAAAGCCCGTGTTGCAGTAGCAGTTACCCCGATATGACTCTTCATCTTTTCTCCAACAATCATAATGATGGAAAGGTCATGTTCGATTTCAGCATGGTCCACCTCAGCCTTTTGAACGAGTTGACGTAGAATTTCTTCTTCTTTGATAGGAGTCAATTCGCGGGAGCGGAGGATGATTGAAAGATCGTCGATACCTGTAGGCATGTGTTCCCAACCGATATTGAGATCCTCAAGGATTTGCAGAACCTTGCGACCAAACCCGACTTCACGGTTCATGAGGTATTTTGACATGTTGATGCTGACGAATCCTGAGTCACCTGCAATCCCTACTACTGGGAATTTATCACTACTGTGTTCTAAAACAATGCGTGTTCCTGGGTGGTCAGGGTTGTTGGTATTCTTGATGACAAGAGGAATTTTTCCTCGGTAGGCAGGAAGAAGGGCTTCGTCATGAAGAACTGAAAATCCAGCGTAAGCCAACTCACGCATTTCACGGTAGGTTAATTCAGGAATGGAGTGTGGTTGGTGGATAATACCAGGATGGGCAGCAAAGATACCATCTACGTCTGTAAAGTTCTCATAGAGATCAGCCTTAACACCTGCTGCAATGATAGAACCTGTAATATCTGAGCCTCCACGTGAAAAAGTACAGATTTGATTTTCCTTAGTCACACCAAAGAAACCAGGGATGACAAGGACTTCGTTGCTATCAGCCAAGCCTT
>NZ_AJRE01000088.1:0-5566 GCF_000296955.1 Streptococcus sp. GMD4S | reverse complement strand
GCAAAAGGATGGTCGTAGTTGGTTTTGACACGCTCTTCAAAGGTCAAGTGAGACTGATCCTTGTAGTATGAATCATGCTCAATCATGGAAATCTTTTCATCAGGAAAATGAGATAAAATGGCTCTTGAAACACTGGTCTTACCACCACCAGAACCACCTGTCACTCCGATAATGATTGGTCTATTTTGCATGCTATCCTCCGTTTTTTTATCCGTCGTCTATTCTATCACATTTTTTGCAAAATTTATAGTCTGATTTTGGATAGTCTAGGGGAAACATCAATCTATCCCCACAATCTAGTGAAACTAGCTAAAAACCTTCCTTGGTTTGTAGAAATTGCCCCTTTTTTCTAGAATGGCTAGCAATGTATCTCCCTCAAAGGCAGCCAGTTCTTGGTCTGTTTGGTCTAGCTCGATAAAACGACCAAACCGCACTTCTGTAGCCTCTTCTGGAGTTAGGATAACTTTGACAAGGTCCCCTGTACCAATCTCTAGAGGATGGAGAAAGTCCAGTTGACCAGCCTCCACTTTTTCAGCAATTTCTTTCAAAGTCAAGGCATCTTCTAACTGCAAACCAGCTGCACTAGTACGTGTTAGGTGGGACATATGGGCCGCATAACCCAGCTTCTTACCTAAATCAACCGATAAGGTACGGATATAAGTCCCCTTACTGCATTTCACACGAAAGGTAAAACGCGCAAGTTCGCTCTCATAAGAAATCGGACTTGTCCGTTCAAATTGATAAATAGTCACCTGACGTTCTGGACGCTCCACTTCCTGACCTGCACGCGCATACTCATAGAGCTTGCGACCATTAACCTTGACAGCCGAGTACATAGGTGGAATCTGAGTGATAGGCCCAGTCAGACTAGCAATCGCTTCATCGACAATGGTTTCATCCAAGAGCGACAAAACAGGGGTCTCTGCGATCACTTCTCCACTGGCATCCTCAGTCGTCGTTGAATAACCTAGAGTGATTTCCCCCTCATAGACCTTGCCCTCGTCCTGCATAAATTCGACCATACGGGTTGCCTTGCCAACCGCGATTGGCAGAACTCCCACTACATCCGGATCCAAGGTCCCACCATGACCAATTTTCTTGGTTCCCAAAATCTTACGCAGCTTAAAAACCGCATCATGCGAGGTCATCCCCGCTTCTTTTTTTAAGTTGATAATACCGTTCATGTGTTGCTTTCTGATTTCATTCATGAAATATCTTCTTCAAGAATTGTAATGTAATTATCTTTTGTAACAAAAGATAATGTGGCTAATCTTCTTGCTTGGTTCATAACTATCCTATCAAATACATTTCTTACAAATCGCCCATTTGCATTTTTATTTTCAGGATTGTTACTATGTAATTCTAAATATTTTTTTAATGTTTCTTTTGCAGAATCATGCAAAATGTATTCTTCATTTTTACAATGTGAAAGAAAAATGTCAAACATTTGGTCCACAGTATAATCTTCAAACGTAATAAAATAATTAAATCTTGATTTTAACCCAGGATTAGATTCAAAAAATTTTTTCATCAATTCATCATATCCAGCAACAATAACCACCAAATCATCTCGATAGTCTTCTAATGCTTTAGTTAACTCAGTTAAACACTCTCGACCATAACTATCACTTTTATCGTTTTCAGTAATACTATATGCTTCATCAATAAACAATACACCACCTTTGGCTTTTTGTATCAATCTCTTAACTTTAGAAGCCGTTTGTCCTTGATATTCTGCTATTAAGTCTGTTCTACTTGCCTCAATAAAGTGGCCTTTACTTAATATTCCTAATGACCGGTACATATTCCCAACGATTCTAGCCACAGTAGTTTTACCAGTACCTGGATTACCTAAAAACGCCATATGCATCGTTCTATTTGTTTTTTTAAGACCGATTTTTTCTCTACTTTGCTGAACTTTATTAAATGCGACTAGATCTTCAATCTCTTTCTTCACATTTTCTAAACCTATTAATGACTTTAAATCATTTGCTAATGCTTCAAATGATTTATTATTTGTTTCTTTCAAAATCAAATAATTTGTATCAATAACTCTAGAGCCAAGATATTTATACAATAATTCCAATATGCTAGTTTGCTTATCTTTGATTGTAGAGAATGTCTCTTTAGTAGTTAAGTTTCCTAATCGTTTTATAAACTCTAAGTCAGCATTTTTAACATTATCAACAATATCTTGAAGAATTACTTCTAATTCATAAGTACTATTTGTTAAATCATCAATTTTCTTCACTTCTGATTTTAACAACTTTAAATAAGTTTCACTAATCATCTACATTCCTTTAAACAATAGAAATAATACTATTAAAACAACAGCGACTACAAGAGTATAGAATCCTTTTCTTAGAAAAACAATCTCTTTTTGTTTCTCTTCTAGTTTTGTTTCAAGACTTTCAACAATTAACTTTAGATTATCTCTCTCTGTTATTGATTTATTATTGATTTCATCAAGGAAATTTTTAAAATTATTTTGTTTTTCTTCAACTTGTAAATGCAAATCGTTAAAACTATTTTCTATTTTCACTAATGTTTTTAGATTCGCTTTTAAAGTATCAATTTCAATTTGAATTTCACTTTGCTTCTCTTCAAGTTGTTCTAACTCTTCTAGCTTTTTATGATGTTTCTTCAATATATCAATTAAATCTTTATTCTGGTTAAAAACGTCATCTAATAGTTTTTTATTACCAGTTTGATATTCTTCTATCTCGTGCAATCCCTGCATAGCTTTATCATTTGCCTCTTTGGCTGCAATCAAAGACTTTGAAATACTTTGAATATACTCATCATCCAATATTTGGAAAGTTTCATAAATGGTATTAAATTCCTGAATAATCTTTTTAATATGCTTGTTTTGTTCAATCATTCTATTTTGAACAGCATCGGTGAGAGCATTTAAATCCTTACCTTTAACATCATATTCCATACCAATAAATCCTAGCATAGGATCGTCTTGTGGGACAGTCGGTAAATCTGATTGTTCTGGAATTTCTTCACTAAAAGCTTTCAACGCTTCTTTTTTTTCATTAAATCTTTCAGACTTTGCTAAAACCTGAATCTCTAATTCTTCTGACATAACATTCTCCTATAGTAAATCGTTTAATGCACTTTGCATTTCTTCAAGTTCACTTTGCTTTTCATCAAAGTACATTTCGTTAGCTAATAATCGCTGTTTGAAATCAATCTTTGAATTAGAAAACTCCTCTTGAACATTACCAAGAAGTTCTCTTAGTTTTTGATGGTTCTTAGCCATCTTAATGAATATATCATTTCGCTTAACAGCAACATTTTGCTCGGCAACAAAAATTTGAACATCCTGAATTCTTAACAATTCGTTTTTCTTATTAGCTTGTTTCTTTTGATTTTCCTCAATTAATTTTTTTGAAATAAATTGATCAAGTCTATTAATAATTACAGCACCTAATATACCTGTCAATAAACTCGCCAAAAACATGCCTAAGATATTTGCAATGGTCCCTAATAATGGTATTAGAGTTTGCATTCCTGATATTGTTAATAAATACTTTTCAAAATATTCTCCTAAAAACATTGCACCTACACCTACTAGTGCAGAAGTAATAATTTTTGAAATGTGAGCTATCTTAATTGCTGTAGAATGTGTTTGATTTTCTGGGTTAGATAAATAAGAAATGCTTTCTCTGATAGAACCAAATAATTGTTTAATCAAGTTTGGAAGTTTTTGTAATTTCTGGTTAAATGCGCCGATAATTTCTCCAACAATGCTTCCAACAAAACTATCTACACCTACTTTAATAAAATCTTTGATTTTGCCAAAAAATGAATGAAGTGCTTTTTTCATTTCCTCTATAAATGTATCAAAAGATTGTTTTTTTGCTTTAAAATACCTCACTAAAGCATTCATAATTTCCTTCAACATCCCAAATAATGCTGCAATAAACATAGCTTTAACTGCATCTTTACCTGCCTTGTTCGCCATTCTTACAGAAGCTTTCTTTGCAATATCCTTATTAATAGCTTTCTTCGCTGTTTTTTCAGATTTGAGCATTTTCTTCGAATCGGCAGCTAATTTATCATTTAATCTTTTATTATTTTCAGCTTTAAGATTTCGCTTTTCGGCATCTGAGATATTCATCTTATCAATTTTCTCATTGGCTCTTTGAACTTGATTCCTAAGTTCTTTTTCCCTCAGTTCTCTATTCTTTATATATTCACTATTGGATTTTGCTCCTTTACTTTTATTAAGTGATTCGTTTGTTGCAGCAAGATTTTCTGATTTGTTTGCTAAATCCGCAGTTTCTATATCAGCAATCTTTCTCCAAGGATTTTCAAAAATTTGTTTACGTGCTACAACGTGATCTAAATTAGCTTTTTCATTTACTTTTAATGTTTTTCCGGTGTATTCATCCTTCAAGTTTCCTGATTTTTGCTTTTCTTTCATAGCATTATTTGCATCAGTATACCTTGTATCTTTTAGTATCTTACTACCTTCTTTTTTTGTATAGCCATTAGGGTTATTATCATTATACTGCTTAAGAAGAGTATCACTTGTCATATCTAAGCCAATTTGATTCGCAAATTGATCCCAGATTTCATCTAAAATAACATCTCCTAGTTTATCTGGTGAACTAATTTCTTTACATTCTATTTCTAATTTTTCGAGATTAGAAAACTCCATTGTAAATTGCTGTTCCAATAGTTCTTCTAATTCGTCATAATTTAAATTTTCAGACTCATTTACTTCTTCAGTATTCAATACTAATAATTCATTTGCCACTGCTTTCTATTCTCCCTTCAAGGCATCAAACTTCGCTTTCATGGTTGGATTTTTTCGGGTCAATTTTTTAACCGAAACATCTTCCAACTTATTGTTTGCGAGGCGGAGTTGGTTTTCGGATGTGGTTAGGAACTTCTTGACCTCTTCCATGCGTTTGATGGCCTTGTCGATTTCATCAATAGCTTTGCCAAAGTTGGTCGAAGCAGAGTTGTAGTTCTTGGCAAAAGCTAGTTTAAAGGCATCCAAATCTTCCTCAAAATGCGTAATATCGATATTTTGCTCGCGAACCAAGGCCAACTCCTGCTTGTATTTTAGAGAATTAAGCGCTGCATTACGCAAGAGCCCAATCAACTGAATAAAGAATTGAGGACGAACCACATACATCTTTTCATACTCATGACTGACGTCCACAATCCCAGTGTTAAAGTAGTCATTATCTGCCTCAAGCATGGTCACTAAAACCGCATACTCGCAGTTCTTTTCCCGACGGTCCTTGTCCAATTCCTTGTAAAAATCTGCATTCTTATGCTTCTTCTCCGTCCCATCCGCTTCGTTTTTCATTTCAAACATGATGGAAATGAATTCTAGACCATTTTCATCAAAATCACGGAAGATAAAGTCCCCCTTAGATCCTCGCGCAGAAACCTTGTTATCCTTCTCAAAGTAGGCATTTGGAAAGGCAAAACTACGAACCTTGTTAAACTCACTCTCTGCATACTGTTCCAAACTTTCCCCGATAGCTTTTGTGGATTGTTGGGCTTTGAAATTCTTATAGAACTCGACCTGTTCACTAGC